>NZ_JBFBJK010000014.1:134177-247103 GCF_040686095.1 Streptomyces sp. NPDC086554 | reverse complement strand
CCTCGTAGAAGACGGCGCGTTTGAACCACTCGGGGTCGCGGTCCTTCGCGGGAGTGTCCTCGAAGGTGTCCTGGACGGGCTCATTGACGATCATGGTGTGGGTGACCCTCCGATCAACGGTGAGGACGGTCGCAGGACCCGGAGGATGTGCGCGGGCGCGTGGCCCGGCTCGAGGCGCACATAGTTGGCCCTGCCCCAGTGATAGGTCTCGCCGGTGAGCTCGTCGCGCACCGGCACGGTCTCGTGCCAGTGGAGGCCGAGTTTCGGCATGTCCAACGAGACCGTGGCCTCCTGGGTGTGGTGGGGGTCGAGGTTGGCGACCACCAGAACCGTGTTCGATCCTTCCGGGTCGTCCGGGTCCCTGACCGTCTTCGAGTACGCGATCACCGCCTCCTGGTCGGTGGAGTGGAAGTCCAGGTCACGCAGTTGGCGCAGGGCGGGGTTGGCGCGCCGTACGCGGTTCAGCGTGCTGATGAGGGGTGCGATGGTGGAGCCGGAACGCTCGGCCGACTGCCAGTCCCGCGGCCGCAGTTGGTACTTCTCCGAGTTCAGATACTCCTCGCTGTCGGCCCGTACCGGGGTGTTCTCGCACAGTTCGTATCCGCTGTAGACGCCCCACGTCGGCGAGAGGGTTGCGGCGAGCACGGCGCGTACCTCGAAGGCGGGGCGGCCGCCGTCCTGGAGGTAGGCGTGCAGGATGTCCGGGGTGTTGACGAAGAAGTTCGGCCGCAGATAATGCGCCGTCTCGGACGACAACTCCCTTAGGTAGTCGGTCAGTTCATCCTTCGCGTTGCGCCAGGTGAAGTACGTGTACGACTGCTGGAAGCCGATCGCCGCGAGGGTGCGCAGCATCGCGGGGCGCGTGAACGCCTCCGCCAGGAAGATGACGTCAGGGTCGGTGCGCCTGATGTCGGCGAGCACCTCGTCCCAGAAGACGACGGGTTTGGTGTGCGGGTTGTCGACGCGGAAGATACGCACGCCGTGGTCCATCCAGAACCGCAGCAGACGTACGGTCTCGGCGACCAGGCCCGGCAGGTCGCGGTCGAAGGCCAGCGGATAGATGTCCTGGTACTTCTTCGGCGGGTTCTCCGCGTACGCGATCGTGCCGTCGGCGCGGTGCGCGAACCACTCCGGATGCTTCTCCACCCAGGGATGGTCCGGAGAGCACTGCAACGCGAAGTCCAGCGCGACTTCGAGATCCAGATCGGCGGCCCGGCGTACGAAGGCGTCGAAGTCGTCGAGCGTGCCGAGATCGGGGTGGACCGCGTCGTGCCCGCCCTCTGGGGAGCCGATCGCCCAGGGCACGCCCACGTCGTGCGGGCCGGGGGAAAGGGAGTTGTTCGGCCCCTTGCGGAAAGTGGTCCCGATGGGGTGGATGGGCGGCAGATAGACGACGTCGAAGCCCATCTCCGCGATCGCGGGCAGCCGCTCGGCCGCCGTCCGGAAGGTACCCGAGACCGGCGGAGCACCCTCGCGGACGACGGCACCCTCGGAGCGCGGGAAGAACTCGTACCAGGACCCGAACAGCGCCCGCTGCCGCTCCACAAGCAGCGGCAGCGGCTCCGACTCCGTGACGAGCTCACGGAGCGGATACCGGCCGAGCACCGCGTCGACCTCCGGGGTCAGCGCGGCGGCGAGTCGGGCCGCGACGGGGCGTGCGGTGTCGCGCAGGGCCTCGGCGGCGGTGCGCAGGGTGGCGCGGCAGCCTTTGCCCACCGGGGCTCCTGCGGCGGCGCGCTCGTGCAGGCGTGCGCCTTCCTCCAGGACGAGTTCGGTGTCGATGCCCGCCGGTATCTTGATCTGCGCGTGGTGCCGCCACTGCGTGACGGGGTCGCCCCACGCCTCGACGCGGTACGTCCAGTTCCCGGGCGCGTCCGGCGTGACGTCCGCGCCCCACCGGTCGGTGCCGGGGGCGAGCTCGCGCATCGGGGTCCAGGGGCCCGCGCGCCCCTCGGGGTCGCGCAGCACGACATTGGCGGCGACCGCCTCATGCCCTTCGCGGAAGACGGTGGCGGTGACCTGGAAGGTCTCACCGGCCACGGCCTTGGCGGGCCTGCGCCCGCCGTGCACCTGCGGCGCGATGTCGAGCACCGGTATGCGGCCGGGCGGCGCGTCCTGCTGTGGGGCAGGGTCCTGCTGTGCCGCCGGGTCCTCCCGGCTCTTGGGCACCTTCTTGGGAGCCTTCGCCGAAGCCTTCGCCGGCGGGCGCGTTGAGGGCATGACCACTCCTGTCCGCGTTACATGAGTGGGGCGGATACGGGGGTGTGGAGGGTTCCGCTGCGTGCGTACCGGAGGATCCTTCCCACGGTTTTCGGGTGGGCAATCCGGCGCTTTGTTAACTACTAGTGCGTAAGGCCTCATACAAGACTGGCGGCACGACGAGTGTGTTTGGGCACTTGCCCGGCGCACATAGAACCGGCCCCGCCGATCGAGGCGGGGCCGGTCCGTGATGCGGCGTGTCCTACGGGTTGTTGACCTGCAGGAGCTTGTTCGGGGAGCCGAGGCCGCTGCCCGTCACCTTGCCCGGCACCGCGCGGTCGGTGAGCGCCTTGCTCACCTCGGCCGGTGCGGCCGCCGTGTGGTCGGCGAGGTACAGCGCCGCCGCGCCCGCCACGTGCGGCGCGGCCATCGACGTACCGGAGATGGTGTTCGTGGCACTGTCGCCCGTGTTCCACGCCGACGTGATGCCCACGCCCGGAGCGAACAGGTCAAGGCCGGCACCCCAGTTGGAGAAGCTTGCCTTGGCGTCCTTGGCGTCGGTCGCGCCGACGGTGACCGCTTCCTTCACGCGGGCCGGCGAGGACAGGAACGCGGGAAGCCCGTCGTTCCCCGCCGCGACGGTGTAAGTGACGCCGGACGCGATGGAGTTGCGTACGGCGGCGTCCAGCTGGTTGTTGACCGTGCCGCCGAGGCTCAGGTTGGCGACCGCGGGCTTCTTGGCGTTCTTGGTGACCCAGTCGATGCCGGCGATGACCTGTGCGGTCGTCCCCGAGCCCGCGTTGTCGAGGACGCGCACGCCCACGACGTTCGCCTTCTTGGCCACGCCGTACTTCTCGCCCGCGACGGTCGCGGCGACATGCGTGCCGTGGCCGTTGCCGTCCTGCGCCGTGGCGTCGTTGTCGATGAAGTCCCAGCCGCTGCTCGCACGCCCGCCGAAGTCCGTGTGCGTGCTGCGGATTCCGGTGTCGATGACGTACGCCGTCACGCCCTGGCCGGCGGATTCGGGCCAGGTGTAGGACTTGTCGAGCGGAAGGTCGTTCTGGTCGATCCGGTCGAGACCCCAGGACGGCGGATTCTTCTGGGTGTGGTCCATGGACACCATGCTGTCCTGGACGACGGAGGCGACGTCCGCGTCTCCCGCGAGCCGCTTGGCCTCCTTCGAACCCGCCTTCACCGCATAGCCGTTGAGCGCCGTGCTGTAGGTGTGGCTGATTTTTGCCCCGTATTTCTCGGCGATGTCCTTGCCCGCCTCCGACGGGGCCTTTGTCCCTCCCTTGAGTGTGACGATGTAACTGCCGCTGATGGAACCGGGCTCCCCGGCGCCGAGTATCTGCCCCAGCGGGGCCTCGGCGGGGGCTGCGTGTGCGGGCAGCGTGATGGCCGAAAGCACCGCCGCCGTGGTGGCGGCGGTGACGGCTCCCGCCCACCGCAGACGCTTCGTTCGCGACAAAGTCATACGCTGGCTTCCCTCCCCAACTTGACGTGCGGCCCGAGGAGTTGGACCGGTGACTGCCGGGTCCCCCGTATCCTCCGCGGGCGCCACTTGGCAGCCTCTCGTGAGCTGTGAGGCCCTACAAGACCACACGGCGTGGGGGAATCGGCCATATCGCCCGTGGGGGTGGTGTGAGGGTTGCGGCGATTTTCGGACGAGTGCGGGCGTGCTCGGCCGATACGCGGTATGTGATGTGCCGGGCGGGCAAGTCGACGTCCGACGACCGCCAGCGATACCCCGCCCCGGTGGCCACACTGGCCCCATGAACTCCATGGATGTCCTCGCCGGGATGTACGAGGCCGAGTCCCGCTACCTGGCTGCCGGCGGGCCCGGCAAGGCCACTTTCGACCTGCTCGCCCCCTTCTTCGCCACCGATGTCGTCATGCATCAGGCCGAAGCACTGCCGTACGGCGGCGTCTGGCGCGGCCACGACGGCATGGCGCGCTTCTTCGTCGCCATGAGCGAGGCATGGGACTCCTTCGAGATCGGCGAGCAGGAGTTTCTGGCCACGGGGGAGACGGTCGTGGTGTGTTCCCAGGTCCGAGCGCGCGCCCGTGCCACCGGACGCGAGCTCGACTTCCCGGTGCTGCAGACGATCGCCGTGCGGGACGGACGGATCGCGGAGGTTCGGCCGTTCTACTGGGACACGGCGGCGATCGTGGCGGCGTGCCGCAGGCCGTCGGGGGCGGCTGGTCAGCGGCTACTCCTTGGCCGTCCTTCGGCTACTCCTCCACCCGGGCCGACAACGGCACGGGGGCGAGGCGGCCGATGAGCAGCCCGCCGTCGTCGGACCGCAGCCCAGGGGCGGCGTCCGGGAGTGCGTGGATGCCGAGGCGGTAGGTGAGGGGCGGCGGGTCCGCGATCGCCGGAGCCGCCGGGGTCGCCGGTGCCCGCGACGGTGGTGATGACGCCGTGGTCATCCACACGGCGTACGCGGCGGTTGACGCTGTCGGCGACATAGAGGACGCCCTCCACGGAGGCACCGGAGGCACCGGAGGCACCGGTCTCACCGGCGGCACCGGCGAACCCGTCGTCCCGCACCACGCCGTGCGGCTCGTACAGCGCGGCCTCGGTCGCGGGACCGTGGTCTCCGCTGTACGCCTGCACGCCGGTGCCCGCCACGGTGAAGATCGTGGCCTGCTCCACGGGTGCCTGGTACGTCATCGCCATCGTCTCTCCTCCGGGCTTGTCGGGCCTTCCCGCGTGCGCGCGGGTGAAGGTGAATTCCCCGGAGAAGTTAGCCGTGGGAACTTCGCCGGACAATGCCAGCTCAATTCCCCCTGGATTCACATTTTTTCACTTCCGTTTCACGGTTGACTCTTCTACAGTTGCGCATGCCACGAATGGCGCACCGAAAGGCATTCCTTTCAGGCCCGAACCCCGCCTACCAGTTCAAGGGAACTGTCGAGGCATTGGTCATGGCGGACCTGGTATAGCGAGCAGCCGGCAGCGCCAAGGCCCGTACCCACCTGGGTACGGGCCTTTTGGTGCGCTCTCGGGGGTTCTCCCGCAATGAATTCAGGACAGCCTTGAAGTTCATCGTGTCGAGGTTTGACGGGAATTGGCGTGCAATACGGGACAACCTTTTCAGGAATTCGGAGTTCCGATTTCTGGGACTCCTGGTCGGGCGAGACGGGTGCGGGTGTCAAGCGTGTCGTCCGGGCCATTTACGCAGCAGGGTGACAAGTGTGGCGAGTTGGGGATGTAGGTAATTGTCACCGCGAGATCGGATCGCTAGCGTCTCCATCCGTCGATTTCTTCTCTCGAAACTTCCCCACGCCGGCCCTTTCCGTCCGGCCGGGGAGAAACGGAGCAGAACATGCCGGAACTTTCGAGTGACCCGAGGCCCGAACTCGTCCGCTTCGACCCCCCGTCGGGTTCCGTCGACGGCGGTCAGCAGGTGACGGTCCACGGCAACCACCTGCAGTACGTCATCGACATCTACTTCGACCACGACGCGTGCATCATCAAGGAGCAGCAGGCCACCAAGATGGTCATCATCACCCCGGCCCACGAAGAGGGTCCGGTGTGGGCCGTCGCCGAGAGCAGCGGCGGCTACAGCAACGGGCTGCGCTACCGGTACACCAGCGGCTGACAGCGGGCTGAGCGTGGCACCGGCGGCTGACCGCCGCTGAAAGGCACCAGAGGGGTCCGGCCGATCGCCGGGCCCCTCTTCTCGCGCTCCCCGTGCGCCGTGGTGACGGAGGGCGGGCCGGGCTACCTTCGTACACGTTCCGCACGTACACATTCCGCAGGTACACATTCCGCACGTACACGCCCCGCACATACACGCCGTACGAAGGTGGAGACCGTGAAGGCCATCCGTCGATTCACCGTACGTCCCGCCCTTCCCGACCCCCTGTCCCCCCTCGCCGAGCTCGCGCGCAACCTGCGCTGGTCCTGGCACACACCCACCCGTGACCTCTTCGAGGCCGTCGACCCCGAGCTGTGGGCCGCCTCCGGCGGCGACCCCGTGCGGCTGCTCGGCAGCGTGCCACCCGCGCGGCTCGCCCGGCTCGCCCACGACGAGCCGTTCCTGCGGCGCCTCGCGGAGGCCTCCGACGGGCTGCGGGAGTACCTCACCGGGGACCGCTGGTACCAGGAGCAGGCCGCCGAGCGCGGTGGTGAACTGCCGTGCGGTGTCGGCTACTTCTCGCCCGAGTTCGGCATCACGGCCGCCCTGCCGCAGTACTCGGGCGGCCTCGGCATCCTCGCCGGCGACCACCTCAAGGCGGCCAGCGATCTCGGGCTCCCGCTCATCGGGGTCGGGCTGCTCTACCGGCACGGCTACTTCCGCCAGTCCCTGTCCCGCGACGGCTGGCAGCAGGAGACCTATCCCGTGCTCGACCCCAACGAGCTGCCGCTGACCCTCCTTCGTGAGGCGGACGGTCGCCCCTGCCAGGTCGCGATCGCGCTTCCCGGCGGCCGCTCGCTGCGCGCCCACGTCTGGCAGGCGTGCGTCGGGCGCGTTCCGCTCCTGATGCTCGACTCGGACGTCGAGGAGAACGACCCCGGCGCCCGCGAGGTGACCGACCGGCTCTACGGCGGCGGCAGCGAACACCGGCTGCTCCAGGAGATGCTGCTCGGCATCGGCGGGGTGCGCGCCATAAGGGCGTACTGCCGTCTCACCGGGCACGCGGAGCCCGAGGTCTTCCACACCAACGAAGGGCACGCGGGCTTCCTCGGCCTGGAGCGGATCCATGAACTGGCCGAGCAGGGCGTGGAGTTCGACACCTCGCTCGAAGCGGTCAGGGCGGGCACGGTCTTCACCACCCACACGCCCGTCCCCGCCGGAATCGACCGCTTCGACCGCGAACTGGTCGCCCGGCACTTCGGCCCGGACGCCGAGCTGCCCCGCATCGACGTCGAGCGGATCCTGCGCCTGGGCATGGAGACGTATCCGGGCGGCGAGCCCAACCTCTTCAACATGGCCGTGATGGGCCTGCGCCTCGGACGGTGCGCGAACGGCGTCTCCACCCTGCACGGCAAGGTGAGCCGCGAGATGTTCGCGGGCCTGTGGCCGGGATTCGACGCCGACGAGGTCCCGATCTCCTCCGTCACCAACGGCGTGCACGCCCCGACCTGGGTCGCCCCCGAGGTCTTCCGGCTCGGCGCACGCCAGATCGGCGCCCAGCGGACGGAGGACGCCCTGTCGGTGGGCGGCTCGGAGCGCTGGGACGCGGTCGCCGAGATCCAGGACGCCGACATCTGGGCGCTGCGGCGTGAGCTGCGCGGGCAGTTGGTGACGGAGGTCAGGCGGCGGCTCTACGCATCGTGGCGCGGCCGTGGCGCGGCGAGCGCCGAACTGGGCTGGATCGACGACGTACTGGACCCGGACGTCCTGACGATCGGCTTCGCGCGCCGCGTCCCTTCGTACAAACGCCTGACGTTGATGCTGCGCGACCGGGACCGCCTGATGGATCTGCTCACCCACGAGGAGCGGCCCATCCAGATCGTCGTGGCCGGAAAGGCGCACCCGGCGGACGACGGCGGCAAACGCCTCATCCAGGACCTTGTGCGCTTCACGGACGACCCGCGGGTGCGCCACCGCGTCGTCTTCCTGCCGGATTACGGCATGGCGATGGCCCAGAAGCTGTATCCCGGCTGCGACGTCTGGCTGAACAACCCGCTGCGCCCGCTGGAGGCGTGCGGCACGAGCGGCATGAAGGCCGCGCTGAACGGCTGCCTCAACCTCTCGGTCCTGGACGGCTGGTGGGACGAATGGTTCGAGCCGGACTTCGGCTGGGCGATTCCCACGGCGGACGGTTCGGCGACGGACGACGACCGGCGTGACGAGCTGGAGGCGGCGGCGCTGTACGACTTGCTGGAGCGCCGGATCACGCCCCGCTTCTACGAGCAGGGCCCCGGCGGTCTCCCCGACCGCTGGATCGAGATGGTCCGCCGGACGCTGACGCGGCTGGGCCCGAAGGTCCTCGCGGGGCGGATGGTCCGTGACTACGTGGAGGGGTTGTACGTTCCCGCCGCGCTGGCGCATCGGGCGCTGGACGTGGGCGCGGCAGGGGAGTTGGCCTCCTGGAAGGCCCGGGTGCGCGCTGCGTGGCCGCGGGTCGCCGTCGACCATGTCGAGGCGTCCGCCTTCGGGGCGACGGCCGAGCTGGGCTCGACGCTCGCGCTGCGGGTCCGGGTGCGGCTCGGGGAGCTGACGCCGGATGACGTGGAGGTGCAGGCGATCGCGGGGAGGGTCGATCCGGAGGACTTCATCGCGGACGCGACGCCGGTGCCGCTGAAGCCGGTGGCGGGCCCCGACGCGGAGGGCCGCCGCCTGTACGAGGGCCCACTGGCCCTCGACCGGGCGGGCCCGTTCGGTTACACGGTCCGCGTCCTGCCGGCGCACCGGCTGCTGGCGAGTGGGGCGGAGCTGGGTTTGGTGGCGGTGCCGGCGGAGGGGATGGGGGAGGGAGCGGGGGTGCTGATGCGGTGATGCGGTGAGGCCACCGTGACCACGAGCGATGACCGGCACTCCAGCTGCCTTGTCAGTCGGCTCAAGTATCCTTCCGGCCGCCATGCATCGACTGGGAGGACCAAGAGAATTGACCGGCCTGTCTGCTTTCCCGCTGCCCTTTCAAGCGTCCCGTTCCATATCGTTCGCGACACCCCGGACACTGCGGGAACTCCAGATGATGGAGTGCAGCGCCCATATCCGGGCGAAGCCGGGGTGGTTCGACAAGATGAACGACGCCGACATCGTCGCCAGGTGGACGCAAGAAGCGGTCGCCCAGGGCCTCACCGAGGCGCAGGTTCGTTACGTGCTTGCCGAACTCGTGCATTACGCCGCGCTGCGGGACGGACAAACCGGCGTAGAAGTGTCCGCCGTCGACGGGGTGTGGCAGTCGGACACACTGGTCGACGACGAGCTCGGATCCCGGCTGCGCGAGGCGGTCCGGGTTCTGGAACAGGCACCCGAAGACGAAAAGGACTGGCATCCCGGATCCGATGGCCAGGTACTTGATCTGGTGCATCCCTCACTGTTCTGCCTGGTGAACGAGGTGAGCGGAGCGCCCGAGCGGGCTTGGCGGAACCCGACGGACCGCTATTCGCGGCACGAATTCTCCGAGAAATTCCAGTGGCTTCCGACGGACGTCGACGTCAGTGACGACGGCGATGTCGCCTTCCGTTCGTACGTCAACAACATCCACCCCGAGAAGCATCGTGAACTGGCCTCCGCCCTCCCGGACTTGTTCGCACGCCTGCGTCCGCTGTTCGAGAACGTGCTCACCGATCTGCGCCATCCGCGGCCCCTGCGGATCGAGGCCGATCCATACGGGTGGTACGACTCGGAGCCGGAGTATCCGGACGAGTCTTCCTACAGCGATGACGGTGCCTACGAAGAGGCCGTCAGTGCCTACGAAGAGGCCCAGGACGATTGGTGGGAGAATCGCAGCCCGGTCATCCCGGACGCCCCTGCCTTCACCCCGCCCGAGTTGCCCGACGACTCCGCCCGAGTCGACCTGCGCGGCCGTCGTCTCCAGGTCATCGTCAAGCTCGCCACCATTCATCTCACTCCGGACAAGCCCGAGTACGCCGGCGGTTCCTGGCATGTCGAGGGGATGCTGAATGAGCGGATCGTCTCGACCGGCATCTACTACTGGGACAGCGAGAACATCACCGAAAGCCGACTGAGTTTCCGGGCGGCGCTCGACGACCCGAACTACGAACAGAACGACGACAACGGTGTGCGTGAGGTCTACGGCCTGGAGAACGAAGACGCACTGAACCAGAAGCTGGGATCGGCATCGACCCCGGAGGGCCGCTGCCTGGCGTTCCCGAACGTCCTGCAACACCGCGTCGGCTCGTTCCGCCTCACGGACGCCACCCGTCCCGGGCATCGTAAAATTCTCGCGTTCTTCCTGGTCGACCCGTCGGAAAAGATCGTCTCGACATCCGATGTGCCACCGCAGCAGCCGTGGTCCGAGACCTCGACCATGACGCTCGAACAGGCCAAGAGCTACCGCGAACAACTCATGCAGGAACGCAAGTTCTTCGTCGACGAACACAACGAGCAGCTCTATGAGCGGGAGTTCTCCCTGTGTGAGCACTGATCGCCCCACGGAACCGTCGGCTTTCCGCCGGACGTCCTGACCTGTACGTTCACGTGTACTCAGGGCAGTTGGCGGTGTAGGTGTGACGGGGGTTGCAGCATGGCGGGCCATAGGCCGCGGGATTGGCACGTCCTGGATCTGGACAAGGATCCGACTCCGGGTGATCCGCACCGGGTTCGCAGCCTTGCCAAGAATCTGCATGACTTCTCGGACGATGTCGGCAGGGTGCTGCGGGACATCAAGGGGATGGCGGGCGAGGACGCGATCCTGCAGTGGGCGGGCAAGACGGCTGACGCTTTCACGGAGCAGTTCGAGGATGCGCCGAGCAAGCTGAAGAAGCTCAAGAAGAGCTACGAGATGGCCGGGGATGCCCTGTCCGCGTACTGGCCGGATCTGGAACGCGCCCAGACCCTTGCGGACAAGGCGCTGGTCAAGGGTCGTGAGGCGCAGGCCGACTTGAGCAGTGCCAAGTCCAAGCTGACGTCGGCGAATTCGTGGGTGGAGCGGGCGGGCAAGGAAGCCGACAAGTACAAGGACGACAAGGGCTCGGGCAAGAAGGATGTGCCCGAGCCGGACCCCGACAAGGTCAAGGCCGCCACCCGCAACGCCACCTCCGCCGAGAAGGCCCAGACCACCGCCCAGGGCGACGTCACCTCCGCGCAGAGCGCGCTGGATGCGGCGAAGAAGATGGCCGAGGACGCGCGCAAGATGCGCCAGGAGGCCGCCGGTACCGCCAAGCGGAAGATCGACGAGGCCTCCGACGCGGGCATTCAGAACCGCAAGTGGTGGGAGGAGATCGGCGACTGGGTCTCCGACAACTGGGACACCATCATCGCGGTCTGCAAGGTTGTCGTCGCCGTGGTCGGTGTCATCGCGTTGATCGTGGGCGGGCCCATCCTCGCCGCCATCGTCATCATCGCCGGAGCGATCGTTCTCGCCGACACGCTGACCAAATACGCAAAAGGCCAAGCCACCCTCATGGACGTCGCGTTCGCCGCGATGGACTGCATTCCGGGAGCCAAGGGCATCACCACCGCCGCCAAGGCCGCCAAGGGGCTGAAGGCCGCCGCCCGCGGACTGCGCTCCGGGGGACTCCGCAACGCCCTCGCGGGCGGCATGAAGAAGGTGGCGGGCAAGGCCAAGCCGACCAAGGGCCGCTGCAAGAACGGCGACCCCATCGACATGATCTCCGGCGAAATGCTCATGGAGAAGACCGACGTCGAACTGCCGGGCCTGCTCCCACTCGTCCTCCAGCGCACGCACCTGTCCACGTACCGCTGGGGCCACTGGTACGGCGACTCATGGGCCTCGACGCTGGACGAGCGGGTCGAGATCGACGACGAAGGTCTGATCTACGTCACCGAGGACGGCCAGCTGCTGTCCTACCCCCACCCCCAACCCGGCGGCGAGCCGGTGCTGCCCGCCCACGGCCCCCGCCGGCCGCTGAGCATGGACGACGCAGGCACGGTCACGGCCACCGACCCGCACACCGGCCATGTCCGCCACTTCCTCCCGGTCACACCCGACACGGTGGATACGGCCGACACGGCGGACACGGAGCCCCCTGCCGGAGAACGACACGAAACCCTGCCACTACGAGCCATCACCGACCGCAACGGCAACCGCATCGACATCGACCACGACCCCACCGGCGCACCCACGGCGATACGCCACACCGGCGGCTACCACCTGAAGGTGGACACCGACGACCACCGCATCACCGCGCTGCGTCTGCTCGCCCCCGGCACCGGCACGGGCGGCACGCTGGTGGCCGCGTACGGCTACGACGAGGTCGGCAATCTGGCCGAGGTCCACAACTCGGCCGGGCTGAGTCGGCTTCTGGACTACGACGACCGGGCCCGCATCACGTCCTGGACCGACAGCAACCACACCTGGTACCGCTTCACCTACGACGACGAAGACCGCTGCGTCCGCGGCGAGAGCACCGCCGACCACCTGGCCTGCACCATCGAGTACCGCCCCGATGAGCAGGAAACCCGCTACACCGACGCCCTCGGCCAGACCACCGTCTACCGCTACAACGACCTCAGCCAGCTCCTGTCCGAGACGGACCCGCTGGGCGGCACCGTCCACACCGAGTGGGACAGCTGGAACAACCTGCTCGCCCGCACCGACGCGCTGGGGCGCCGCACCGAGAACACCTGGGACGAGCACGGCAATCCGACCGCGACACGTGCTCCGGACGGCACGTGCGCCGGCGCGGTGTACAACGACCTCAACCTGCCGGTCGAGATCGTCGGCCCGGACGGCGCCGTCCTGCGCCAGACATGGGACGAGCACGGCAACCGCACCAGCGTGACCGCCCCCGACGGCATGACTCACCACTTCACCCACGACGCCACCGGAGCCGTGTCCACCATCACGGACCCCCTCGGCCACACCACCGAGCTGCGCTGCAACGCGGCGGGCCTGCCGCTGGAAGTCACGGACCCGCTGGGCGCGGTGACCCGCTACGACCTCGACGCCTTCGGCCGCGCGAGCACGATCACGGACCCGACGGGCGCGACCACGCGCCTTGAGTGGACGGTGGAGGGCAAGCCGGCGCGGCGCACGGAGGCGGACGGCTCGTCGGAGTCGTGGACGTACGACGGCGAGGGCAACTGCACCTCGCACACGGACGCGATGGGCGCGACCTCGACACACGAATACACGCACTTCGACCTGATCGCGGCCCGCACGGGCCCCGACGGCGTCCGCTACGAGTTCGACCACGACACCCAGCTCCAGCTCCGCAAGGTCACCAACCCGCAGGGACTGACCTGGAGTTACGAGTACGACCCGGCAGGCCGCCTCGTGGCGGAAACGGATTTCGACGACCGCACACTGACGTACACCCACGACGCGGCGGGCCAGTTGGTGACCCGTACGACGGCCGCGGGCGACGAGATCACCTTCGAACGGGACGCGCTGGGCCGGACGGTCACGCAGAACGTGGCAGGCGCCGCGATCACGCGCTACACCTACGACGCGACGGGCGACCTCACCGAGGCGGTGAGCCCGGACGTGACACTGACCCTGGAGAGGGACAGGGCGGGGCGTCTGCTCTCCGAAACGGTCAACGGCCGCACCCTGACCCACACCTACGACGAACTGGGCCGTCGCACCGGCCGCACCACACCGTCCGGCGCGACGAGCACCTGGACGTACGACGCGGCAGGCCATTGCACCGAACTGATTGCGTCCGGCAGGAGGTTGGCGTTCACGCACGACGGGGCGGGCCGGGAGCTCACCCGCACGGTCGGCGAGGCCCTGACACTGACGAACGTGTACGACGTCGTGGGCCGCCTGACGAAACAGGAACTGATGGGCCCGGCCCGCACGCGTATCCAGCACCGTGCGTACACCTACCGTGCGGACGACCATCTGACCGGCATGGAGGACCAGCTGGGCGGCACGCGGCGCTTCGACCTGGACGCGGCAGGCCGGGTCACCGCGGTCCACGCGGCAGGCTGGACGGAAACCTACGCCTACGACGAGGCGGGCAACCAGACCAGCGCCTCCTGGCCTGCCAACATGCCGGGCCAAGAGGCAACAGGCCCCCGCGCGTACACCGGCACCCGTATCACCGCGGCGGGCAACGTCCGCTACGCATACGACACAGCGGGCCGCACCACCCTGCGCCAGAAGACCCGGCTGTCCCGCAAACCCGACACCTGGCACTACGAATGGGACGCGGAAGACCGCCTCACCTCCGTGGTGACCCCCGACGGCACAAGGTGGCGCTACCTCTACGACCCCCTGGGCCGCCGCGTGTCCAAACAGCGCGTGACGGAACAGGGGGTGGCAGAACAGACCGACTTCACCTGGGACGACCTGACCCTCTGCGAACAGACGAGCCACACCCCGGGCGCACCGGAATCAGTGACCCTCACCTGGGACCATGACGGACTGTGCCCCCTGGCCCAGACAGAGCGCAAACACCTCACCGACGAAGAAGTGGACGCCCGCTTCTACGCCATCGTCACCGACCTCGTCGGCACCCCGACCGAGCTCCTCGACGAACAGGGGGACATCGCCTGGCGCACCAGAACCACCCTCTGGGGCACCACGGTCTGGAACCGAGGCGCCACCGCCTACACACCACTGCGTTTCCCCGGCCAGTACTACGACCCCGAGACGGGGCTGCACTACAACTACTTCCGGCACTACGACCCCGAAACCGCCCGCTACCTCACCTCGGACCCGATCGGTCTCGCCGGTGGCTTCGCGCCGCACAGTTACGTTCCCAACCCGTTCATGTGGATCGACCCTCTCGGCCTTTCCCTCCTGGACGTCAGCAAGAACGGAGTGAAGATCGTCGTGCACGAGTACGACGTCGACAAGCCGGCGCACGCCCACGTCACCGGTGGCGGGGGCCGCGAGGTCAGGATCGGGCCGAACGGCAAACCCCTCCACAACCAACCGGAGCTTTCGAGCAAGCAGCGACAAGCGGTGGAGCATTTCAAGCCGCAGATCAGGACCGCCGTCAGGAAGCTCGGCAAGCGGAGTCAGGCGGAGGAGCGGGCTGCGAAGGAGCAGCGCGAGGCCGCCGAGGCCGGCAAGAAACCCTGCAAGTAGGGATGAAGCGATGACATTGCATTCCGATGTGGCCGAGTTGCTGGCGGAGGCCGGCATCGTCGACGTGGACGTCGACGAAGCCGTCGCGGACGACCACGCCCGAACGTCCGCGTACCTACGCGTCGTCTCGGTGATCGCTGCCTCGCGGAGCCGCGACCGGGACCGCGCGATCGTGGCCACGATCCTGCGCGACCCCGACGAATCGGGGTCCAAGACGGCGGTGGTCGCCCTCGTGGACGAGATCGCGTGGAAGGTGACCGGTCCTGCCGAGTTCCGGCAGTGGTCGGACGAACTGCTGCCGGAGATCGACCAGCTCAAGGCGGAGGCGTACCGCGAGTTCATCCGCCGCCGTATCGACGACTGGCTGTTCTATCTGTCCATCAAGGACGGCCACGTGCCGACACCGGCCGAGTTGGCGGAGGTCACCGACTGGATGCAGCGCCACCTCGCCGAGTGGTCGAGGTCGCCGGAGGTGCTCGCCGTCGTCGCCGAGTCGGCCCGCACCAAGAAGACACGGAACATCGCGAAGAACCGAGCCGGAAGCCGTGAGCTGAGAACGGAATGAGTCGCACGCTCCGAGGGGAGCGGAAAGCGGCACCCGGGGGGAGGAGGCCCCCCGGGTGCCGCCCCGGCAAAGAGAGTTGCTTGACGAGAGTTACTTGACGTTGACGCCGGTCCAGGCCGCCGCGACGCCCTTGGCCTCGGCGGAGTCCGCGCCGTACAGGTCCGTCGCCGCCTTCAGCGTGCCCTCACGCGCGGCCTTGTAGTCCGTGGTCGTCGTGAAGTACGTCGTCAGGGCCTTGAACCAGATCTTCTCGGCCTTCTCGCGGCCGATGCCCTCGACCTTGGAGCCGTCGGCGGTCGGGGAGTCGTACTTGACGCCGTTGATCTCCTTCGCGCCGCTGCCCTCCGACAGCAGGTAGAAGAAGTGGTTGGCGATGCCCGAGGAGTAGTGGACGTCTACGTTGCCCGCGTCCTCGCTCCAGTTGTCCAGGGAGTTGCCGTCCTTGGAGGGCTTGTCCATGTACCGGAGCGGCGATCCGTCGCCGTTGATGTCGATCTTCTCGCCGACGTAGTAGTCGCCGACATCCTTCTCGTTCTTGGCGCCGAACTCGACGGCCGCCGCGAAGATGTCGGAGGTGGCCTCGTTCAGGCCGCCCGACTCGCCGCTGTACTCCATGTTGGCGGTCGCCGCCGTGACGCCGTGCGTCATCTCGTGCGCCGCGACGTCCATCGACGTGAGGGGCTTCTTGTCGCCCTCGCCGTCGCCGTACGTCATGCAGAAGCAGCTGTCGTCCCAGAAGGCGTTGACGTACGCCTTGCCGTAGTGGACCCGCGAGGTCGCGCCCTTGCCGTCGCCCTTGATGCCGTCACGGCCGTGCACGGTCTTGTAGTAGTCCCAGGTCAACTGGGCGCCGTAGGCGGCGTCGACGGCGGCGGTCTGGGCGTCCTCCGGCTTTCCGGTGCCCCACGTGTCGTCGTCGTCCGTGACGAGCTTGCCCTCGCCGCTCTCGCTGTGGTCGAGGTCGTACGTGGAGTGGCCGCCGCGGGTGTCGTCGGTCAGGACGAAGCCGTTGTCGCCCTTCTTGGAGCCGACCTCGACGTCGCCGCTGTACTGGCTGTGGCCCGCGCCGTTCTCGATGGCCTGGTACTGGAAGAGCTTCTTGCCGGTGGCCGCGTCGGTGATGACGTGCAGCTTGCTCGGCGTGCCGTCCTTCTGGACGCCGGTGACCACGGTTTCGTGAGCCAGGACCGGCTTGCCGGAGGCGGCCCAGACGACCTTGCGCGGCGCCTGTGCGTCCGCCTTCTTGGTGTCGCCGGTCTTCGCGGCGGTCGACTCGGCGGACTTCGCGGCCGACTTGGTCGCGATCTTCGCGGAGGTGGAGGCGACCTTGATGGTGGCCTTGGCCGCCTTGGTCACGCTCTTGACCTTGCCGCTCTTCGCGGCGTGCACGACGAGGTCGCCGCCGAGAACGGGCAGGCCGTCGTAGGTGCGCTCGTAGCGGGTGTGCGTGGTGCCGTCACGGTCCTTGACGACATCGCGGACGACGAGCTTTTCCTTGGAACCCAGGCCGATCTTCTCGGCGGTGGCTGCCTTGTCGGCGTTCGCGTCCTGCAACAGGTCCGCGCGGGCCGACACGGAGAGCGAGACCGGGGACGCGGCGGACGCGCCGGCCTGGTCGGGCTGTGCGGATGCGCCGGTGGTCAGGCCGGCGGCGAGCATTGCTCCGGCGGCAACAGCGGTGGCTATGGCCAGCGTTGAGCGCTTCCGGGTTATGTGGGGGGTCACGCATGCTCCTTCTGTGGGGGGCCCGGACGGTATGGGGACTGTCCGGGCTGAAAGATGCGGTGCGGGTGTATCTGGTGTGCCGTGCGAGGGAAGAGTGCCAGTTGAGCCAGGTTCATGTCAGGCCCTTGGCCATAGGTTGGCCAGAAATGGTCCGTTGAGCGAAGGTCCATGTACGCAATGCGAACGACGGCGTACAGGCGGCACACATGGGTGCGCCGCTCCGGGGAGTTGAACCACCCGGAGCGGCGCCGTCTCTCATTTCGCGGGGGACCTGGAGGACTTGGAGGACTTGGGGAGGCTTACGGGAACGTCAGCTTCCAGCTGTTGATGCGGCCGACGTCCTGCGCGGCCACGTCCTGCACCTTCAGCTTCCACGTCCCGTTGGCCACCTCGGACGACGCGTCGACCGTGTACGTCGCGACGATGTTGTCCGCCGAGTCCGATGAACTCGAGTTCTTCAGGCGGTAGTTCGTGCCGTCGGGCGCCACCAGATCGACGACCAGGTCGCCACGCCAGGTGTGCACGATGTCGACGCCGACCTTCAGCGCGCTGGGCGCGTTGCCGGTGCGTCCGGTGACGTTGACCGAGGAGGTCACCGCCGCACCGTTGTCCGGAATGGCGACATCTGTCGTGTTCTCGAAGTCCGTGCCGCCACCGCCGGGCCGCGAGCCGACGTTGACACCGGCCCATGCGTCGGCCACCGCCTTGTACTCGGCGCTGGTCGTGCCGTACAGCTCACCGGCCACGGCGAGCGTCCCGGTGCGGGCCGCCGCGTAGTTGGTGGTCGTGGTGAACTTCGTCGTCAGCGCCTTAAACCAGATGAGCGACGCCTTGTCACGACCAATTCCGGCCACAGGCAGGCCGTCCGAGGTGGGCGAGTTGTAGGAGACGCCGTTGATCACCTTGGCGCCGCTGCCCTCGCTCAGCAGGTAGTAGAAGTGGTTGGCGACACCGGACGAGTAGTGGACGTCGATGTTGCCGATGCCCGAGTACCAGGAGTCCTTGGACGAGCCGTCCTTGCTGGGCTTGTCCATGTAGCGCAGCGGGGTGCCGTCGCCGCGGATGTCGATCTTCTCGCCGACGAGGTAGTCGCCGACGTCCTGCGCGTTGTTGGCGTTGAACTCGACGGCCGCCGCGAAGATGTCGGAGGTCGCCTCGTTCAGACCGCCGGACTCGCCGCTGTACGTCATGTTGCCGGTGGCCGCGGTCACACCGTGCGTCATCTCGTGGGCCGCCACGTCGATGGACGTCAGCGGCTTGGCGTTGCCCGCGCCGTCGCCGTACGTCATGCAGAAGCAGCTGTCGGACCAGAAGGCGTTGACGTAGTTGTTGCCGTAGTGGACCCGCGAGTACGCGCCGACGCCGTCACCACGGATGCCGGAGCGGCCGTGCACGTTCTTGTAGTAGTCCCAGGTGAGTGCGGCGCCGTAGTGGGCGTCGGCGCCCGCGGTCTCCAGGTTGGAGGCCTGGCCGTTGCCCCACACGTCGTCGGCGCCCGAGAAGAGCGTGCCGGTGCCGGAGGTGCCGCGGTTGAGGTTGTTCGTCCTGTGGCTGCCCCGGGTGGTGTCCGTCAGGGTGTAGTTGGACCCCGACTGGGCCGTCCCGAGGGTGACCTGACCGCTGTACTGGGTGTTGCCCGTGCCGTTCTCGATGCCCTGCCACTGGAAGAGCTTCTTGCCGGTGGCCGCGTCCGTGATGACGTGCAGCTCGTTCGGCGTCCCGTCGTGTTGCAGCCCGCCGACCACCGTCTCGTACGCGAGAGTCGGCTCGCCCTTGGCCATCCAGACGACCTTGCGGGGCGCCCGGTCCGCGTCGGTCTTCTTCGACCCCTCGGCCTTCGCGGCCCCGAGCGCCTGCTTCTCGGCGGCCGACGCCTTCACATCGGCTGTGGTGTCGACGCCCTTGAGCTGCGCCTTCGATGCCTTGGTGACGCCCTCGGTCTTCCCGGACTTCGCCTCGTCGACCACCAGGTCGCCGCCGAGTACGGGCATTCCGTCGTAGGTGCGCTCGTAGCGGGTGTGGGTCGTGCCGTCGCCGTCCTTGGTGACGTCACGTACGACGAGCTTCTCCTTGGCGCCGAGGCCCAGGTCCTTGGCGGTGTCCGCCTTGGTGGCGTTGGCGTCCTTGAGGAGCGCGGCACGCTGGGCGGGGGAGAGCTTGGCCGGCACCGAACCCGGGTCGGCCTTGCCGATCTTGGCGGCGGCCGGTGCGGTGGACGGAGTCCTGGCCGGGTCGTCGGCCGTTGCCGGGCCGGTCTGGACGGCCACCGCGATGAGCGCCGCGACGGCGGTCAGGGCGCCGGCTGCGGCACCCCGTCGGGAGGAGATGGATCTGCGGGACGCGGATCTGTGGGAGGTGGATCTCAACACGGACTCCTTCTGCGTGGCCGCGGGGTTGCGCGGCCAGGGAGGTCGGGCGGCGCGGTCGTGCCGTCCGGGCAGAACAAGGCAGAACGTGGAGCTGGGAATCGAACGTGGAGCTGCGAATTGAGGGGAAGAGTGGCACCAGGGCGGGCTCCTTGTCAGGGTTGCGTCAATAGTTGGCCGGAACTGGTCCGCTGCCCGGTAGGTCACGTTCGATATACGGAGAGGGCGTCCAAGTCCAGGGGCTGCCCTCTTGTTCGAGGACAGCTCCCGGTCGTGCGTCAGATGTTCGATGTCGTACTACCGGCCCGGCGTCGGGCGGCCGGTGGCCGGATCTGGTCCACGAACTGGGCGCGTGGCGCGCTCAGTTGGGGACAGCCGCCCCAGGTGCGGAATGATCACGAAGTCCCCGGCGGCCGGCTAACCCACCACGCTGTCCCGCCAGGCGCGGTGCAGATCCGCGAACGAGCCGCTGCCCGCGATGAGTTCGTCCGGAGTGCCGTCCTCCACGATCCGGCCGTGCTCCATCACGAGCACCCGGTCGGCGATCTCCACCGTGGAGAGCCGGTGGGCGATCACGACGGCGGTGCGGCCGCGAAGGACCGTGTGCATGGCGCGCTGCACCGCCCGCTCGCCCGGGATGTCCAGGGAGCTGGTCGCCTCGTCGAGGATGAGCACAGACGGGTCGGCGAGCAGCGCCCGCGCGAAGGCCACCAACTGCCGCTGACCGGCGGAGATACGGCCGCCCCTCTTGCGTACGTCGGTGTCGTAGCCGTCCGGAAGGGACGCGATGAAGTCGTGCGCGCCGATCGCCTTCGCCGCGTGCTCGATGTCTTCGCGGGTGGCGTCAGGGCGGCCGATGGCGATGTTCTCCGCGACCGTGCCGGAGAAGAGGAACGCCTCCTGGGTCACCATGACCACGCCGCGCCGCAGTTCGGCGTTGGCGAGGTCGCGCAGATCGACCCCGTCGAGGAGGACCCGGCCGTCCGTCGGGTCGTAGAAGCGGGCCAGGAGCTTGGCGAGCGTCGACTTGCCCGCGCCGGTGGAGCCGACGACGGCGACGGTCTGCCCGGCGGGCAGCGTCAGATCGAAGCGGGGAAGGACCTCGCCGCCGGTGCGGTAGGCGAACCGCACGCCGTCGAAGCGGACCTCGCGGCCCGGGTGTTCGGAGGCGAGGGCGGGCAGCGGGCGCGCCGACTCTGCGGCCGGTTCCGGCACCGAAGGCGTCTGGGCGAGCAGACCCGCGACCTTCTCCAGGGACGCGGCCGCCGACTGATAGGAGTTGAGGAACATGCCGAGCCGGTCGATCGGGTCGTACAGGCGCCGCAGATAGAGCACCGCGGCGGCGAGAACCCCGAGCGCGAGCGTGCCGTCGGTGACGCGGTAGGCGCCCCACAGGACGATGCCGGCGACGGCCGTGTTGGCGACGAGCCGCGAGCCGACGACGTACTGGGCCATCTCCAGCATCGCGTCGCCGTTGCGGCGCTCGTGCCGGTCGTTGAGCACGGCGAACTCGGCCTCGTTGGCGCGCTCGCGGCGGAAGGCGCGGACCGGGCGGATGCCGTTCATCGTCTCGGCGAACTTCACGATGACGGCGGCGATCGCGGTGGAACGCTTGCCGAACAGCGGGCCCGCGCGGCGCTGGTAGCGGCGTACGAGGAGGTAGAGCGGCACGAACGAAGCCACCGCGGCGGCGCCGAGGCTCAGGTCGAGCCAGAGCAGCATCGCCGAGATGTAGACGAAGGACAGGATGACGGTGATCAGCTCCTGCAGGCCCTCGCTGAGCAGCTCCCGCAGGGACTCCACATCCGTCGTCGAGCGGGAGATCAGCCGCCCCGACGTGTACCGCTCGTGGAAGTCCACGCTGAGCGCCTGCGCGTGCCGGAAGATCCGCCCGCGCAGATCGAGCAGCACGTCCTGGTTCACCCGGGCCGAGGCGACGATGAACGCGTACTGGAACGCGGCGGACGCGGCCGCGCACAGCAGATAGCCGACGCCGACCGCGATCAACGGCCCGTGGTCGTCGCGGCGTACGGCCGGTACGCCGCTGTCGATGGCGTACGCCACGAGCAGCGGCCCGCCCTGCACGGCGGCCTGCTGCAGCAGGAGCAGCACGGTCGCGAGAACGACCCGCCTGCGCAGCGGCGCGAGCAGCGAACGGAGCAGGGCGGCGGTGGCGCCGGGCCGGGTGGGGAGCGTGTCCTTGTCGAAGTCGTCGGTGGGGGAAACGGATTCGGCGGGGCCGGGCTCCCTGTCGTCTACGTCGTCTACGGGCGGCCGCTTTCCGGGTTCGGAGTGGTCCCCGCCGGAGTGCTCGCGCTCGCCGTCCGCGGACCGACCCCGTCCGGTGGGGCGCCCGTCGGCGTCGGGTCGCTCCTCCTCGCCCGGCCCCGTTGTACGTGACGTCGGTGTCGATGCCGTCATCGGGCGGCCTCCCCCTCCGCGGACCCGGGGTCCGCCTCGTCCTTCGCGTACCAGGTGTCCGTACCGGGCTCTTCCTCGCCGGAGGCGGGCTCCGCCCCCGACATCAGCCACGCGTACTCCGCGTTCTCCCTCAGCAGTTCCTGGTGCGTGCCCACCGCGGTGATCCGGCCCCCGGACAGCAGGGCGACGCGGTCGGCGAGCAGGACCGTGGACGGGCGGTGCGCCACCACGAGGGCCGTGGTGTCCCGCAGGACGCGGCGCAGGGCCGCCTCCACCAGGGCCTCCGTGTGCACGTCCAGGGCGGACAGCGGATCGTCGAGGACCAGGAAGCGGGGGCGGGCGACCACGGCGCGGGCCAGGGCGAGGCGCTGGCGCTGACCCCCGGACAGGCTCAGGCCCTGCTCGCCCACCTGCGTGTCCGTACCCTGCGGCAGCGCGTGCGCGAAGTCCGCCTGGGCGACCTCGAGAGCGCGCGCCAACTCGGCCTGCCCGGCGGCTTCTCCGGCCCCCATCAGAACGTTCTCGCCGACCGAGGCCGAGAAGAGCGTCGGCTCCTCGAAGGCCACGGCCACCAGGGTGCGCAGATGCTCGCGGTCCATCTCCGCGATGTCCGCGCCGTCCAGCGTGATGCGGCCCTCGCTCACCTCGTGCAGCCGAGGCACCAGCGCCGTCAGGGTCGTCTTCCCGCTGCCCGTCGCACCGACGAGGGCGAGCGTCTCACCGGTGCGTATGTGCAGATCGATCCGGTCGAGCGCGGGCGGCGCGTCGCCAGGGGCATCGGGATACCGAAACCGCACACCGTGAAACCGGAGCCCGGCTTCCACGGAGCCGGGCATGACCGGCGGCTTCGTCACCGAAGCCACCGAAGCCACCGAAGACTCCGGCACCGCATCCATCACCTCGAAGTACCGCTCCGTGGCCGTCGCCGACTCCTGGCTCATTGCGAGCAGGAAGCCGATCGACTCCACCGGCCAGCGCAGGGCCAGGGCCGTCGAGAGGAACGCCACCAGCGTGCCCGTGGACAGGTCGCCGTCCGCCACCTGCACCGTGCCGAGGACGAGCGCCGCGCCGATCGCGACCTCCGGCAGCGCCACGATCACCGCGTAGATCGCGGCGAGCAGCCGCGCCTTGGCGAGCTCCGTGCCCCGCAGCGTGTGCGAGAGGTCATGGAACGCCCGTGCCTGGCTGCGGTGGCGGCCGAAGCCCTTGATGATGCGGATGCCGAGCACGCTCTCCTCGACGACGGTCGTCAGATCGCCGACCTGGTCCTGCGCCCGCCGCGCCACCGCCTGATAGCGGCCCTCGAAGTACGCGCAGAAGATCACCAGCGGGAGGAGCGGGGTCAGCAGCAGCAGACCGAGCGCCCAGTCCTGGGCGACCAGGATGACCATGCCGACCACGATCGTCGCGCCGTTGACCACCAGGAACGTCAGCGGGAAGGCGAGGAACATCCGGAGCAGCATCAGGTCGGTCGTGCCGCGTGACAGGAGCTGGCCCGAGGCCCAGCGGTCGTGGAACGCCACCGGAAGGCGCTGCAGATGCCGGTAGAGGTCCGCCCGCATCGCCGCCTCGACCGAGGCGAGCGGCCGCGCCACCAGCCACCGCCGAAGACCGAAGAGGAGCGCCTCGGCGATGCCGAGCAGCAGCAGGAGCAGCGCCCCGAGCCACACCCCGCCGAGGTCCCGGTCGGCCACGGGACCGTCCACGAGCCACTTCAGTACGAGGGGGAAGACAAGCCCCGTACAGGACGCGAGGACGGCGACAAATGCCGCGCTGAACAGGCGAGTTCGTACGGGGCGGACATAGGGCCACAGACGCAGCAGGGTCCGCGCGGCGGACCCTCCCGAGTGTTCCCCCGCTGGTCGCCCCGCTGATTCCTTCGCTGATTCCTTGGTCGGTGCATCTGGGTTCGGCATCAGGAGCGAGCCTACGGATGGCCACTGACAGCGCCCACCGAGTTTTGGCCCGGACCCGCTCGTCCGCTGGTCCTACGACCCGCCTGCACCGGGGAGGTCGTACCCGCCATCAGCCGATCGGCTGATGCCGCTTCGAGCGCGATGGGCGATGCCGGCGGCCCCGCCCACCGGCGAGGCTCGACCCATGCCCATCATCGAAGTGCGCGACCTGCACAAGGCCTACGGCGGACGTGCCGCCGTCGACGGTGTCTCCTTCGCCGTCGAGGAAGGCGAGATCTTCGGAGTCCTCGGACCGAACGGCGCGGGCAAGACCACCACCGTGGAGTGCGTCGAGGGCCTGCGGATCCCCGGCAAGGGGACGGTCCGGGTCGCCGGGCTCGACCCCGTCGCCGACCACGACCGGGTCACCCGACTCCTCGGCGCCCAGCTCCAGGAGAGCGAGCTCCAGGCGAAGCTCACCGTCCGCGAGGCGCTCGAGCTGTACGCAGCCTTCTATCCGCACCCCGCCGACTGGCAACCCCTCGCCGAACGCCTTCGCCTCACCGACAAGTTGGACAGCCGCTTCGGCAAGCTCTCCGGAGGGCAGAAGCAGCGCCTGTTCATCGCGCTCGCGCTGATCGGCAACCCGAAGGTCGTCGTGCTCGACGAGCTGACCACAGGACTCGACCCGCGCGCCCGCCGCGACACCTGGCAGCTCATCGAGGACGTACGCGACAGCGGAGTGACCGTCCTCCTGGTCACCCACTTCATGGAGGAGGCCCAGCGTCTCTGCGACCGCATCGCCGTCATTGATCAGGGGCGGATCGCCGCGCTCGACACCCCAGCGGGCCTGATCAGCCGGGCCGCCGCATCCACCGTCATGTCGTTCACGCCGTCCGCGCCCCTCGACGAGCGGGAACTCGCCGCGCTGCCGCAGCTCGCCTCCGTGGAGGAGAGGGACGGCCGCTACACCCTCAACGGCACCGACGCGACCGTCGACGCCGCCATCACCCTGCTCGCCCGGCACCACATCACCGCCCACCAACTGCGGGTCTCCGACGCCACGTTGGACGACGCGTTCCTCGACCTCACGGGAGCAAAGGCATGAGCGCCGCCACCACCGCCGTCGTGAAGAGCGAGTTCCGCCTCTTCACGCGCGAACCCGGCGGGATCTTCTGGATCCTGGCGTTCCCCACCATCCTCCTGGTGATCCTCGGCTCCATCCCCTCCTTCCGTGAGCCCGACGACTCGCTCGGCGGCCTGCGCATGGTCGACGCATACGTCCCCGTGACGGTGCTCCTCGCCATGATCATGGCGGGCGGACAGGCCATGCCGCCCGTCATCACCGGCTACCGCGAACGCGGCATCCTGCGCCGGATGTCCACCACACCCGTCCGTCCCACGTCGCTGCTCGGTGCGCAGATGGGCCTGCACGGCGCGGCCGCGCTGCTCTCGGCGCTGCTCTCGCTCGCGGTGGGCCGCATCGCCTTCGACGTACCGCTGCCGCGCATGGCCTTCGGATACGTCATAGCCCTCGCCCTGGCGATCTGCGCGGCCCTGGCTCTGGGCGCCCTGGTCTCCGCGCTCTCCCGCACATCGAAGATCGCCACCGCGATCGGCTCGGCGGTCTTCTTCCCCTCGATGTTCACCGCGGGCGTCTGGCTGCCGGTTCAGTCCATGCCCGAATCCCTCGCCCGCATCGTCGAGTTCACCCCCTTCGGCGCGGCCTCGCAGGCGCTGTTCGAGGCGGCGGCGGGGGACTGGCCGGGGTGGGCGCACCTGGGCGTGCTCGCCCTGTGGGGCGCTGTCCTGACGTACGGCGCAGCGCGCTGGTTCCGCTGGGAGTGAGCCGGGAGTGAGCCGGGAGTGAGAGCGCGGACCGGGGCGCGCTCGTCGACGACACTGGGGCCATGACCATGAGCACGGCGGACGCCGCGAAGATCGTCGAGCAGCGCTGGGGGCTCTTCAGCCGCTGGGGGCCCTACGTCCTGCTCGCCTTCGGCGTCCTGATGGCGCTCGCCACCTCCGGCGTCGTCGGCATGACCCGGGGCGAGTGGTACGCGTCCTGGGCGCTCGTGGGCGCCGGGCTCGCGCTCCAGCTGTGGTGGAGCCGGGCGGCCGGCAGCCGTCCGGGGCCATCGGCCGCCGGCACCCTCTACTACGCCGTGCGCTGGGCGATCGCCTTCACTCTCACCTGGCTCAACCCGTTCTTCGCGTTCTACGCCGTCGTCGGCTACTTCGGCGCCGAACGGCTGCTGCCGCCGCGCCTGGTGAAGCCTGGCCTGTTCGCCACGGCCGTCATCATGGCCGGCTCCCAGTCCGGCGGCCTGCCGCCGGACGGCGAACTCGGCTGGACCGTCTTCGGCGCGCTGCTCGCCGTGCACGTCGCCCTGCTGATCGTCTTCGCGCACCTCGCGGCCCAGGAGTACGAGCGCAACCGCATCGCCGCCTCCACCATCGTCGAACTGGAGCACACCAACACCGCGTTGCAGCAGGCCATGGACGAGAACGCCGCCCTGCACTCCCAACTCCTCGTCCAGGCAAGGGAGGCGGGGGTGGCCGACGAGCGGCGTCGGCTCGCCGCCGAGATCCACGACACCATCGCGCAGGGCCTGACCGGCATCATCGCCCAGCTCCAGGTCGTCGCGAACGCGTCCGACGAGACGCTGGCCCGCGAGCACCTGGGCCGCGCCGCCGATCTCGCCCGGCACAGCCTGGGAGAGGCCCGCCGCTCCGTCCACAACCTCTCCCCGACGGCCCTGGAGCACGACGCGCTGCCCGAAGCGCTGAAGAAGACGGTCACGGAGTGGGCCGAACGCACCGGCGTCCGCGCCGAGTTCACGCTCACCGGCACCGCCGAGCCCCTGCACGAAGAGATCGAGGCGACCCTCCTGCGCATCGTCCAGGAGGCCCTGTCCAACGCCTCCCGGCACGCGGCCGCCACCCGCCTCGGCGTCACCCTCTCCTACATGGACGGCGAGGTCACCCTCGACGTGCGCGACGACGGCCGCGGCTTCGACCCGCTGGCCACGGTCCGGCGCAGCGGATCCGGAGGCTTCGGCCTCGACGGCATGCGGGCCCGCGCCGAACGCATCGCGGGCTCCCTCACCGTCGAATCGGAACCGGGCGGCGGCACGGCACTCTCGGCTCGCGTACCGTTGGTCCGCCATGGCTGACGTGATCACGCTGCTCATCGTCGACGACCATCCCGTCGTACGGGACGGTCTGCGCGGCATGTTCCAGTCCGACCCGTGCTTCGAAGTCCTCGGCGAGGCCGCCGACGGGGTGGAGGCGGTTGCCCTGACCGAACGCCTCGACCCGGACGTCGTCCTGATGGACCTCCGCATGCCGGGAGGCAACGGCGTCGACGCGATCACCGAGCTCACCCGGCGCGGCTCCCGCGCCCGTGTCCTGGTCCTCACCACGTACGACACGGACTCGGACACGCTCCCCGCGATCGAGGCGGGCGCGACGGGCTACCTCCTGAAGGACGCACCCCGCGACGAGCTGTTCACCGCGGTCCGCGCGGCCGCACAGGGCCGCACGGTCCTCTCCCCGGCGGTGGCCTCCCGCCTCGTATCGGCGGTCCGCACCCCGTCGACGACACCGGACAACGAGCAGCTCTCGGCCCGCGAACGCGAGGTCCTCGTCCTGGTCGCCAAGGGCACGTCCAACCGCGAGATCGCCCGCGAACTCTTCATCAGCGAGGCCACGGTGAAGACCCACCTCACCCACATCTACGCCAAGCTGAACGCGAAGGACCGCGCGGCGGCGGTAGCGGTGGCGTACACCCGCAAGATCCTGAGCTGAAGCGATCCCCTCACCTGCACACCCGCAGCAGCACAACCGCCCGCCCCGGCACGGTCACCGCACCCCCCGCCCGACAGACATCCCCGGGCGCCTCCCCCTGCCCCTCCAGGGAGGTGTCCACCACCAGCTCGTAGGCGGCAGCCCACGGCTCACCCGGCAGCACAAAGCTCACCGGCCCTTCCCCCGCATGCAGCACCGCGAGAAAGCTGTCGTCCACCACCGGCACCCCCCGCGCGTCCCGCCCGGGTATGTCCCGCCCCGACAGATACATCCCCAGCGTCGCCGCGGGCGCGTACCAGTCCGCCTCCGTCATCTCCGCGCCCCGCGCGGTGAACCACGCCAGATCCCGCAGCCCGTCGGCGGAATGCGCACGCCCGGAGAAGAAGGCCCGTCGCCGCAGCACGGGATGCGCGTGCCGCAGCGCGATCAGACGGGACGTCAGGTCGAACAGCGCCCGCCACCCGGCATCCTTCAGCAACCCCCAGTCGACCCAACTGACCTCGTTGTCCTGGCAGTACGCGTTGTTGCTGCCCCCCTGCGTACGCCCCATCTCATCGCCCGCGACCAGCATCGGCACCCCGGTGGACAGCAGCAGCGTCGTCAGCAGATTCCGCAGCTGCCTGCGGCGCACCTCCGCCACCCGCGCGTCCCGCGTCTCGCCCTCCGCGCCGCAGTTCCAGGAGCGGTTGTCGTCCGAGCCGTCCCGGTTGCCCTCGCCGTTCGCCTCGTTGTGCTTGCGCTCGTAGGAGACGAGGTCCCGCAGGGTGAACCCGTCGTGCGCCGTCACGAAGTTCACCGACGCGTACGGCCGCCGCCCGCCCCAGGCGTAGAGGTCGCTCGACCCGGAGAGCCGGTAGCCCAGATCCCGCACATCGGGCAGCGCGCCCCGCCAGAAGTCCCGTACGGCGCCCCGGTAGCGGTCGTTCCACTCCGTCCACAGGGGAGGGAAGGCCCCCACCTGATAGCCCCCTGACCCCACGTCCCACGGCTCGGCGATCAGCTTCACCCGCCGCAGGACCGGATCCTGCGCGATCACCGCCAGGAAGGGCGACAGCATGTCCACGTCGTGGAAGGAGCGGGCAAGCGCCGCGGCCAGATCGAAGCGGAAGCCGTCCACTCCCATCTCCGTCACCCAGTAGCGAAGGGAGTCCGTGATGAGCCGGAGCACATGCGGCTGGACGACCTGGAGCGTGTTCCCGCACCCCGTGTAGTCCGCGTACCGCCGCGCGTCGGACGGCTGGAGCCGGTAGTAGCCGCGGTTGTCGATGCCCTTCAGGGAGAGCATCGGGCCCAACTCGCCCGCCTCCGCCGTGTGGTTGTAGACCACGTCCAGGATCACCTCGATCCCGGCCTCGTGCAGCGCCCGCACCATCCGCTTGAACTCGCCGACCTGCTGCCCCGTCGTCCCCGACGCCGCGTACGCCGCGTGCGGGGCGAAGTAGCCGATCGAGTTGTAGCCCCAGTAGTTCTTCAGGCCCCGGCGCAGCAGATGGTCCTCGTGCGCGAACTGGTGGACGGGCAGCAGCTCCACCGCCGTCACACCGAGGCGTACGAGATGGTCGATCGCCGCGGGGTGCGCCAACCCCGCGTACGTGCCCCGGAGTTCCTCCGGTATCCCGGGGTGCAGTTTCGTGAAGCCGCGGACATGGAGCTCGTAGATGACCGAGTCCGCCCACGGCGTCTTGGGGCGCCGGTCGTCCGTCCACTCGTCGTCCGGCGCGTCGTCGTGCACGACCACGCCCTTGGGGACGTACGGCGCCGAGTCCCGGTCGTCCCGCACGGTGTCGGCCACCTGCTGCTGGGGCCAGTCCCGCACATGCCCGTACACCTCGGGCGGCAGGCCGCGCGCCCCGAAGTCGCCGTCCACCGCGCGCGCGTACGGGTCGAGGAGCAGCTTCGCCGGGTTCCAGCGGGCGCCCGTCCAGGGGTCCCAGCGGCCGTGCACGCGGTAGCCGTAGCGCTGCCCCGGACGGACTCCGGGCACGAAGCCGTGCCAGATCTCGTGCGTCAGCTCGGTCAGCGGACAGCGCGTCTCGATGCTCCCGTCGCCCCCGTCGTCGCTGTCGTCGAAGAGACACAGCTCGACGGCCTCTGCACCGCCCGCCCACAGCGCGAAGTTGGTGCCCGCGACGCCGTCGGGCCCCACCCTGAACCGCGCGCCGAGCGGCGTCGGCGCCCCCGGCCACACCGGCGGCCGACGCACATCGGCATCGGCGGACGCCGAAGCGCGCACGGCGGGCGCACCGGCCGATGTCCCGTTCACGGCGGCGGGCTGCCCGGCCACGGCCGCGCCCGTCCCGCGCCGCCCACCCCGGAGTGCTTCCTGTTCGGCTGCGCTGGACACCCATCCGCCTCCTGCGGCTCGACCCCCGCCGCGTCCCGGCGGCTGGGGGCGTACCAGACCGGACGACGCGAGCGGGCCCAAGGGCTCCCCGCGCCGTCCTCCCCACTGTTCTGCCCACCGGGTGCGTCGCACTCACGTTTCCCCAGGAGGGGGACGGTCGTTGGGACGGACGTGAGACAGGTAGCGAGGCGCGCACGGCGCGCAGGGGCCGCGCTGGCCGCCGTAGTGACATGGGCAGGACTGCTGGCCGGAGCCGCGGGATGCAGCGATGACGGAGGCGGCATCGACCGTCTGATGGGCAAGCCGCGCTCGCCCGAAGACGCGATCCGGGTGACGCCCGACGACGGCAGCAAGGGTGTCAAGGGCGATGAACGGCTGCAGGTGAAGGTCCCGGACGGACGCCTCGAGTCGGTGAAGGTCAGCCGGGTGCAGGACGCCCGGGAACTCCCGGTGCCCGGCCGCATCGAGGAGGGCGGCACGACCTGGAAGCCGCTGGACGACGGCGATCTGGCGCTCGCCGCCAAGTACTCGGTGCACGCCGTCGCCCTCGACGGCCACGGCCGCCGCTCGGCCCGCCACACGACGTTCACGACGTACGTCCCCGACGAGCGGTTCATCGGGTACGTGACGCCGGAGAACCGCTCCACCGTCGGCACCGGCATGATCGTCTCCCTGGAGTTCAACCGGGAGATCGAGAACCGCGAGGCCGTCCAGCGCGCCATCCACGTCACCGCGGAGCCGGCCGTCGACGTACGCCCGCACTGGTTCGGCAAGACCCGGGTCGACTTCCGCCCCGAGAAGTACTGGAAGCCCGGCACGAAGGTCACCGTCGGCCTGCGGCTGCGCGACGTCGAGGCCGCCCCCGGCGTCTACGGCCTCCAGGACAAGAGCTTCGGGTTCACCGTCGGCCGCAGCCAGGAGTCCCTGGTCGACGCCGCCGAGCACACCATGGAGGTGCGCCGCGACGGCGAGCTGCTCTCCACGGTGCCGATCACGGCCGGGGCCCCGAAGACGACGACGTACAACGGGAAGATGGTGGTCACCGAGATGCTCGATGTGACCCGCATGAACAGCCGCACCGTCGGCTTCGGCGGCGAGTACGACATCCCCGACGTCCCGCACGCGATGCGCCTGACCACGTCCGGCACCTTCCTGCACGGCAACTACTGGTCGCCGGACGCCCCTGGCAACACGAATGTCAGCCACGGCTGTGTGGGCCTGCGCGATGTGAAGGGCGGCAGCTCACAGACCCCGGCGGGGTGGTTCTTCGACCGGAGTCTGATCGGTGACGTCGTGGAAGTTGTCAACAGCCATGACAAGAAAGTCGCTCCTGACAACGGGCTCGGTGGCTGGAACATGGAGTGGAAGGACTGGACGGCACCGCCCGGCGCCAAGCCTGAGGCCAGGCCCTGAGCCAGGAGTTGAGGTGGGGCCCGCACCGCATGCGCAGTTGGGACTGAACAGTGACATTGGCGGGGAGTCATCGGTCAGGACCGTGTGGTTATCTAGCGCGGGGCGCGTGTCGGCACGCGCCAATGCACTGGGGTGCGGGCCTGACCTGGCCGTGTGAGGGGAGACAACATCGTGAACGGGCGACCGATATCGGGGCCGTCGGTTGGTGCGCGGGGGAGCGCACGGCGGCGGGGGAGCAAGGGCCTCTTTGCGGTGGCATCGGGTGTGACACTGCTGTTGGTCACGGCCTGCGGCGGGGGCGGCGGCTCGGACTCGGGCGGCGACGGCAAGGGCAAGGGCAAGGCGGCCGACAAGAACGCGCCGTCAACGGCTGTGGTGACCGTGGCCCCGAAGGACGGCGCGGAGTCGGTGGCCACCAGCGGGGCCCTGAAGATAGCCGCCGACAAGGGCAAGCTGTCCCAGGTCAAGGTCGAGGACAGCAAGGGCAATCCGGTCCCCGGCAAGATCACCTCGGGTGGCGCGACGTGGACGCCCGCGCACCACCTGGCGGCCTCCACGAAGTACAAGGTCCACGCGATAGCGAAGGACTCCGAGGGCCGCGAGTCCGCCAAGGACACGTCGTTCACGACGCTGACCCCGAAGAACACCTTCGTCGGCCAGTTCACTCCGGAGGACGGCTCGAAGGTCGGCGTCGGGATGCCGTTCTCGGTCCACTTCAACCGAGGGATCACCGCGCCCGAGGACGTCGAGAAGGCCATCGAGATCAAGACCGAGCCGGCGGTGCCCGTCGAGGGCCACTGGTTCGGCAACGACCGCATCGACTTCCGCCCCGAGAAGTACTGGAAGGCGGGCACGAAGGTCACCGTCAACCTCAACCTCGACGGCGTCGAGGGACGGCCCGGTGTCTACGGCGAGCAGGCCAAGACCCTGAAGTTCACCATCGGCCGCAGCCAGGTCTCCACCGTCGACGCCAAGTCCCACCAGATGAAGGTCGTCCGGGACGGCAAGCAGATCAAGAAGATCCCGATCACAGCGGGCGCTCCCGGCACGACGACGTACAACGGCCAGATGGTCATCAGCGAGAAGCTCCAGGTCACGCGGATGAACGGCGACACGGTCGGCTTCGGTGGCGAGTACGACATCAAGGACGTCCCGCACGCGATGCGCCTGTCCAACTCGGGCACGTTCATCCACGGCAACTACTGGTCGGGCGGCGCCTTCGGCAACACGAACGCCAGCCACGGCTGTGTCGGCCTGAGCGACGTACGCGGCGGCTACAGCAAGAAGACGCCCGGGGGATGGTTCTTCAACAACTCCCTCGTCGGGGACCTGGTGGTCGTGAAGAACTCGGCGGACAAGACGATCCAGCCCGAGAACGGCTTCAACGGCTGGAACATGTCCTGGGAGAAGTGGAAGGCCTGACAGGCCCGCCGGGATCCCCGGCCGTATGTCGCTGTCATGCGGGGCACGGCTAACGTGCCTCGCATGACATCTGTGCATCTCGAAGTCGCCGAAGGCGTCGGCACGATCCGCCTCGACCGCCCTCCGATGAACGCGCTCGACATCGCCCTCCAGGACAGGCTCAAGGAGCTTGCCGAAGAGGCGACCCGGCGCGAGGACGTACGCGCCGTGATCATCTACGGCGGCGAGAAGGTGTTCGCGGCGGGCGCGGACATCAAGGAGATGCAGGACATGGACCACGCGGCGATGATCGTGCGGTCCCGTGCCCTGCAGGACTCGTTCACCGCCGTCGCCCGCATCCCCAAGCCGGTCGTCGCCGCCGTCACCGGCTATGCGCTCGGCGGCGGCTGCGAGCTCGCGCTCTGCGCCGACTTCCGCATCGCCGCCGACAACGCCAAGCTCGGCCAGCCGGAGATCCTGCTCGGCCTGATCCCCGGCGCGGGCGGCACCCAGCGCCTGTCGCGTCTGGTCGGCCCGTCCAAGGCCAAGGACCTGATCTTCACCGGCCGCATGGTGAAGGCCGAAGAGGCGCTCACCATCGGCCTGGTGGACCGCGTCGTGCCCGCCGCCGATGTGTACGAGCAGGCGCACCAGTGGGCCGCGCGGCTCGCGCAGGGGCCCGCGCTCGCGCTGCGCGCCGCCAAGGAGGCCGTGGACGCGGGCCTGGAGACGGACATCGACACCGGGCTCGCGATCGAACGCACCTGGTTCGCGGGTCTGTTCGCCACGGAGGACCGCCAGCGGGGCATGCGGAGCTTCGTCGAAGAGGGTCCCGGCAAGGCGAAGTTCCTCTGAAGCAGCTCCGGTCCGGCCCTGAAGTGCCCCTGGAATGTGATCAGTTGAGGGGGCGTCAGCATGCGTGTCCCCCGAAGGGGCGGATTATGCGAGCCTTAAGGGAACCTTAAGCCTGTCTGCTTCAGGGCTGTTGGTGATCACCCGTAAGCGGGTGGTCATCGCAGGCCAGGTGGGCTGTCGCAGGGCCCTAACTGCCAATGGCATATGCCTAATCGGCCCCCCGGAATGGTTGGTTCCGGGGGGCCTATTCCTCCGGAACGGCCCCGTGGAGCGCCCTGGGCGGCCATGATGGGGGCATGGCGGGGCTGGAGGGTATGGAACAGCCGCGGCGGCACGGGAGTGCGACCGCGGCGCGCTGGTCGCCGGCGGTTGAGGACGAACACGCGCTCAAGGCGCTCGAGTTGTTCGGCAATCCGACGGACGCGGAAGTTCCGCTGCCGTCGCGCCCGGAGTCCGCCGCCATCGCGCGCCGGCTCGCGCAAGTCGTGGTGCTCCGCCACTGGGGCCTCTCCCCGAAGATGACCGAGGACGTGGTCCTCCTCGTATCCGAACTCGTCGGCAACGCCGTGCGGCACACCGGCGCCCGCGTCTTCGGTCTGAAGATGGTGCGGCGGCGCGGCTGGATAAGGATCGAGGTGCGCGACCCCTCGCGCGGACTGCCCTGCCTGATGCCCGTCCATGAGCTCGACCTCAGCGGCCGCGGGCTCTTCCTCGTCGACAAGCTCTCCGACCGGTGGGGCGTGGACCTGCTGCCGCGCGGCAAGACGACCTGGTTCGAGATGCGGGTCGCCGACCGCTGAGGTGCCTGCCCGGGTACACGAAAGCCCCCGGTCGCCGGAGTGCGGCGCTGCGGGGGCCTTCGTGAAGCGTCGTGGACGAATGGGGTGTGGTCCACGGCCGCTGAAACGACCTGAGCCCGGGTCAATGGGTCAATGGAGGTCGTGGCATCGACTATGGCAGACGGGGGCCAGTGATCCAAAAGTCCCTATCCGTGCATAACGGGTCAAACTGGGGCGCCGTGAAAGTGAATCCTTGGTGAGATGGGACACCTGCCTGGTAAACGCTGGTTAAGCGCAGGCTGTGACAGGTGTTCCGCAAGGGTCGCTCAGGTGTCCTGAGGGTTCGCGACCCCGACCCGTAGGGGTTCCGAAGCGGGCAATCAGCGTCTTTCGCCCGCTTTCCCCATTAAATGGGCGCGTGATCGAGACTGACCGCCGAGGAGCCCTGCGCGCGAGCGCCGGCCTGGTCGTCACCGGCGCGCTCGCCACCGGATGCGCCGCGACCGGCACCGCCCCCGCGCGCGACCGCCCGCACGCATCGCCGGGGGCGCCCCGCGCCGCCCCGGCCGCCGCCCCGCCCGCCGCCCCCGCGCCCCGCCGCTTCCCCGGCCTCCCCGACCAGATCGCACACAGCCCCCGCGGCCGCCCCCAGGTCGCCCTCACCTTCCATGGCCAGGGCGACCCGGCCACCGCCAAGGCACTCCTGGCCGAGGCCGAAAAGGCGGGCGCCAAGATCACCGTCCTCGCCGTCGGCAGCTGGCTCGACGAACATCCGACGCTCGCCCGCCGCATCCTCGACGGCGGCCACGACCTGGGCAATCACACCCACCACCACCTCACCATCAACGAGATGACCGAGGCCGACGCCTACGCCGAGATCGCCGGCTGCGCCGAACGCCTGCGCCGCCTCACCGGCTCCATCGGCACCTGGTTCCGCCCCTCCCGTGCCGAGCGGGCGACCCCCATCGTCGCCCGCCTCGCCCACCGCGCCGGCTACCCGCACGTCCTCTCGTACGACGTCGACTCCCTCGACTTCACCTCGCCGGGCGCCCCGGCCGTCACCCGCAAGATCGCCTCAGAGGTGCGCGCGGGCTCCGTGGTGAGCCTGCACTTCGGGTACGCGGACACGGTCGCCGCGCTCCCCGCCGTCCTGGAAGACCTCGACCGCCGCGGCCTGCGCGCGGTGACGACCACGGAGCTGCTGACCTGATGACCCTCCACCTCGCCCTCACCCGTCGCACCTCGGCACTCATCGCCGCCGGTGCCGTCGTCGCCGCCGCACTCGCCGGCTGCGGAACCGACACCCGCCAGAACGAAGCCCGCTCCACCAAGGGCATCCAGAAGCCCGCCAAACCCAAGGTGGCGCAGGGCCTCCCCGGCATGCCACCGGTCCTCGACCCCAAGGACGTCTACGCCGCCGACCGCCCCAACAAGCTCTCCCCGGTGGTCAAGGACTTCCCCTCCCGCGTCTACGTCCCCAACACCAACTCCAACACCGTCTCGGTCATCGACCCCAAGACGTACCAGGTCATCGACACCATCGACGTCGGCGTCCAGCCCCAACACGTCGTCCCCTCCTGGGACATGAAGACCCTCTGGGTCAACAACAACCGCGGCCACACGCTCACGCCCATCAACCCCAAGACCGGCAAGGCGGGCAAGCCGGTCGACGTGCACGACCCCTACAACCTCTACTTCACGCCCAACGGCAAGTACGCCGTCGTCATGGCCTCCATGGACCGCGAACTCGTCTTCCGCGACCCGCACACCATGAAGAAGGTCAAGACCGAACCGGTCAGCTGCTACGGCGTCAACCACGCCGACTTCTCCGCCGACGGCCGCTACTTCATCGTCTCCTGCGAATTCTCCGGCGAGCTCCTGAAGGTCGACACGGAGAAGATGAAGGTCGTCGGCCAGCAGAAGCTGCCCTTCGACGGCGCCATGCCGCAGGACGTGAAGGTCTCACCCGACGGCAAGACCTTCTACGTGGCCGACATGATGGCCCACGGCATGTGGGTCCTGAGCGGCGACAAGTTCGACAAGCCGAAGCTCCTGCGCACCGGCAAGGGCTGCCACGGCCTGTACGTCAGCCGCGACTCACGCGAGATGTACATCTCCAACCGCGGCGAGGGCACCGTCTCCGTCTTCGACTTCCCCAAGAACAAGCTCACCAAGAAGTGGAAGCTCCCCCAGGGCGGCAGCCCCGACATGGGCGGCGTCTCCGCGGACGGCAACACCCTCTGGCTGTCCGGCCGTTACGACTCCGAGGTGTACGCCATCGACACCCGCACCGGCGTCCAGACCGCCCGCATCCCGGTCGGCGGCGGCCCGCACGGCCTCGCGGTCTACCCCCAGCCGGGCCGCTACTCCCTCGGCCACACGGGGATCTTCCGCTGAGTCCACCGAGCCAGGGTCATTCAACGGTTGACGACCGCGGCCACCGGGAACGGGGAGGGTAGATCCACCGCCCCGTTCCTCTGCCCCACAGGAGGCCGTGCATGATCCGAGGCATCGACGTCAGCTCGTACCAGTCCACGTTCGACACGGCCGGACTCTCCTTCGTCATCATCAAGGCGACAGAGGGCCGTTCGTACATCAACCCGAGACTGACGGCCCAGACGAAGCTGGCGCGGGACGGCGGCTGCGTGGTCGGCTTCTACCACTTCCTGTGGCCCGGGAACATCACGGCCCAGGCGGAGTACTTCGTCAGCAAGGCCCCTGAGAAGGCGGGGGACTTGCTGGCGGTGGACTGGGAGTGGACGGGGGATCATACGCGCGCGAGCAACGCGGAGAAGGATCGCTTTATCCGGGAGGTGAAGCGGTTGCGACCCGGACATAAGTGCATTCTCTACTGCAATCGCGACTTCTGGCTCAACCACGACACCACTTCGTACGCGGGCGACGGCCTCTGGATCGCCGACTACGTGACGGCGGGCAAGCCGCGTATCAAGGCGAAGTGGACGATCCATCAGTACACGTCGACGCCGCTGGACAAGAATGTGGCGGACTTCGAGAGCGAGGACGCGCTGCGGGACTGGGCTACGCCGTAGCCGTCCCGCGCGCGGTCCGCGGCCTCAGGCGCGCCACTCCGCCGTGCGCTCCGGGGACGCCTCGGACAGGGCCTTGGTGACCGCGTCCACGTCCGCCGCGAGGCCGTAGACCGGGGTGCCCGGCTGCTGGCGCCACGACTCGTCCTGGCCGCCCGTGTCGACGGTGTCGAAGCCGATCTCGTCGAGCAGATCGCGTACGACCTTCTTGGCGGCCTCGTCGTCGCCGGACACCGGGTACGCGACGCGGCCCGGGGCGCCCTTGGGCTGGGGCTTGTCGAGGATGTCGTGGGCGTAGGTGCCGTTGAAGGCCTTGATGACGGGGTGGCCGATCTGCCGCTCCGTCCAGCGGCTCTCGGTGAGGCCCTCCTCGATCTCGGCGATCTTCCCGTCGCGCTGCTGCGGGTAGTAGTTGCCGGTGTCGATGACGGCGACGCCGTCGGCCGCGCCGTCCAGGAAGCCGGACGGCAGATTCGGTACGGCCTTCAGGGGGATCGTCACGACGACGACCTGGGCGTCGCGTGCGGCCTCCTCGACCGTCACCGGCGTCGCGCCGGTCTCCTCGGCGAGGGCGGTGAGAGTCTGCGGGCCGCGGGAGTTCGCGACGGAGACGTCGTGGCCGACGGCCGTGAAGCGACGGGTGAGGTTGCCGCCGATGTTGCCCGCGCCGATGATGCCGATCTTCATGACTTGCCCTTCCGGGGGTTGGTTCGCCGGTCTCGTAGCGGAGCCAACCTCCGGAACGGGCGAGGTATTCCGGCCGGGGGTGGGTCGGCCTTCTCAGACCTTCACCACGATCTTGCCGGTGTGCGTGTTGGACTCCATCAGGCGGTGCGCGTCCCGGATGCTGTCGAGGCCCTCGAAGACCTCGGCGATCACCGGGCGGAGCGTGCCGTCGGTGAGGCCCGAGTTGATGTAGGCGGCCGCGCGGTGGCGGCCCTCCTCGGTCGCGGTGACCATCGGGTTCCCGTATCCGTGGACGGACAGCGGCCAGTTCATCGGGAGGGTCGTGGGGCGGCCGTCCAGCCAGCCGTAGATGACGAGCTTGCCGTTGCGGACCAGCGCCTCGCCCAGGTCCTGGAAGCCCGGGCCGCCGATCGCGTCAAGGACGATGTCGACGCCCCGGCCGTCGGTGAGCCGCTGGGTCTCCTTGACCACGTCCGCGTGATCGCTGACGATGACGTGCTCGGCGCCCAGGTCCAGGAGCTGCCGCCGCTTGGCCTCGGTGCGGGTGGTGACGATCGGCACGGCACCCGCGCGGCGTACGACCTGGATGGCCGCGGTGCCGACGCCGCTGGACGCGGCGGTGATCAGGACGTGCTGGCCCGGCAGCATCCCGGCGGTCTGGAGCAGCGCGCCGTACGCGGTGGAGTACGTGACCCAGACGGCGGCCGCGGTCACCGGGTCGACCTCGGCGGGTCGCGGGACGACCGCGCTCTGCGGCAGCAGGACAAGATCGCCGTACACGCCGTGCGCGCTCAGTTCGGTGTTCGCCGCCGTGAGGACGGTGTCGCCGGGGGCGAAGGCGGTCACGCCATCGCCGACGGACTCGACGGTGCCTGCGGCCTCGTAGCCGTTGCGGGAGGCGGGCAGGGTCGGCTGGTAGTAGTAAGTGCCCGCGCGGAACAGGGCTTCGGCGCGGTTGAGACCCAACGCCGCGACGCGGATGAGGACTTCGTCCGGTGCGGGGGTGGGGAGCTCCACGTCGTGGATCCGCATGACCTCAGGGCCGCCGATCTCGTCAAAGAGCACGGTGCGAGCGGTGGTTGACGTCTCAGTTGTTGTCATGCCGGAAACGCTAGGCGGGACGCGCGAGACGATCCATGCCTGCGGCTCTCGCTTTTATACCCGTACGTCTCGCGGGGTGCGGCGCGCGCTACGGTACGGACATGGACGTACTCAGTGACGCGATCGCCGCCATGCGGACGGGGCGGCCGCACTCCTCCCGTACGTACAAGCAGGCGCCCTGGGGTCTCCGGTTCGCCCCGTCGAACGGCGCGGGCTTCCATGTGGTGCTCCAGGGTTCCGCCTGGCTGCTTCCGGCCGGTGACGGGGCGGAGCCGGTTGGGCTGGGGCCCGGGGACGTGGTCTTCCTCTCGCACGGGCGCGGGCACGGCCTGGCGAGCGCGCCCGATGCCCCGCTGGAGGACTTCTCCCTCGCCCCGGACGGCTCCTGGCCGAAGACGGAAGGCGACGGGACGGCCACCACCGTGCTGCTCTGCGGGGCCTACCAGCTGGACCGGGCGCGTGCCCATCCGCTGCTCGCCGAGCTGCCGGAGGTGGTGCACCTGCCGGCCAGGGTCGGGGAGCACGCCTCGCTGCGGGCCGCCGTCGAGCTGCTCGGCGCCGAACTCGCCGACGCGCAGCCGGGGTCGGACGCCGTGATCCCCGCGCTGCTCGACACGATGCTGCTGTACATCCTGCGGGCGTGGTGGCTGCGCGGGCAGAGCGCCGGGCATGCGACGGGCTGGGCCGCCGCGCTGCGGGACCCGTCGGTGAGGGCCGCGCTGTACGCGATCCACGACGACCCGGCCAGGCCCTGGACGGTGGAGGAGCTCGGGGCGCGGGCGGGCCTCTCCCGCGCGGCGTTCGCCCGCCGGTTCGCGGCGTCCGTGGGGGCGAGTCCGCTGGCGTATCTGACGTGGTGGCGGATGACGACGGCGGGCCGGCTGCTGCGCGAGGAGGACCTGCCGCTGCGGCGGGTCGCCGAACGGGCGGGCTACACCTCGGAGTTCGCCTTCTCCAGGGCGTTCAAGCGGGAGTTCGGGGTGGCGCCGGGGCAGTACCGGAGGCTGCGGGCCGCCGGGTAGGGCGTGCGCGACGTCGTGTGTGACGAGGGGCACAGGAACTCTCCCGGGGTCGCGGAGAGGTCATGGGTGTGAGGGCTACTGAACTGGGAGACGGCATCCATGCACGGATACGGGCCGGGGAGCGGGAGGCGTTCGGTGAGCTGTACGAGGCGTACGCGCGGACGGTCTACAACCACGCGCTGCGGCTGACCGGCGACTGGTCGACCGCCGAGGAGGTCATGTCCGAGACGTTCCTCGCTGCCTGGCGTACCCGGGAGCGGCTCGATCCGGACCGCGGTTCGCTCAAGCCGTGGCTGCTCGGCATCGCGACGCACAAGGCGCAGAACGCCAACCGCGGACTGCGCCGGCGGCTCGCCTTTCTGTCCCGGCAGCCGTCGCCGCCCCAAGTGGCGGACTTCGCCGAGGAGTCGGCGGGCAGGCTCGACGACGCGCGGCGGCTCGCGGCGGTGCACGGCGCGCTGCGTCGGCTGCGGCGTCCGGAGCGTGAGGTGCTTGTGCTGTGCGTGTGGTCGGGGCTCGACTACGCGCAGGCCGCGGAGGCGCTCGGGGTGCCGGTGGGAACGGTGCGGTCGCGGCTCTCGCGGGCGCGGGCGCGGGCGCGGCTGCGGCGGCTGAGCGAGGACGCGTTGGACGCGGAAGGCGCGGACGCGAGAGGCGTGAAGGAAGCGATGGAACCGCTCCGTGGTCGCGGAGAGGTAGAGAGTGAGGCCGCGTTCGCGGCCCTGCCCCTGCGGGAGGAATTCCGATGAACGCCGCCACCCCCTCTCGGGGAGAGGCCGAAGCCGAGGTCGAGGAACTGGCCGGTCTTCTGCCGGAGTCGGGCGAGGACGAATGGGACCTTCCGCCGGGCCGTCACCTTCACCACAAGGACAGCCTGATGCAGCAGATCGACCGTGACACCGACCGCGACACCAGCCTCGCCTCCGCATCGCCCCGCAGGCGGCTGCTGCGTCCCGCGGTGCTGATGCCTGCGGCCGCCGCGCTGGCCGTGGCCGGGATCCTGGCGGCCACGCTCCCTTTCGGTGACGCCGATGGCGTACGCGACATGGGCGCCGCCCGCGGTGCGGACCGCGGCGCGGACCAAGGCGTCGCCGGCACGCTCGGCCGGATCGCGAACGCGTCCCTGGAAGCGGACACGAAGCCGGTCAAGGACGGCCAGTTCGTGTACGTACGCAGCCTGGTGCGGGACAACGAGGGCAAGTTCAACGGCCCGGTGAAGCTCGGCGCCCCGCACGAGCGGGAGGTCTGGATGTCGCAGAACCCGGCGCCCGTCACGGACATCGGGATGATCCGCGAGAGCGGGGAGGGGGTGCCGATGTCCGGGCAGGACGTGCCCATCGAGGCGTCCGCGGTGGACGGTTCCGACGACACCGGCGCCATCCCCGCGGGCCCCGACCGTCCCACGTACGCCTGGCTCGCCTCGCTGCCGACCGACCCCGATGCCCTCTTGAAGAAGCTGTATGCGCAGACGCGGGTGAGTGACGAGCGGGAGACGAAGGCGCAGGCGGTCTTCGGGAAGATCGGCGAGCTCCTCGAGGGGACGATCATGCCGCCGGAGAACGCCGCCGCGCTCTACAAGGCCGTCGCGAAGCTGCCCGGGGTGACCGAGGTGCCCGACGCGGTGGACGCGGCGGGCCGGCACGGGATCGGCATCACCCTCAAGCAGTCGTCGTACGCGACGCGCGACGAATGGATCTTCGACAAGAAGACCTTCGCCTACCTCGGTTCGCGGGCGTACATGACGAAGGATCACAAGCCGAGCAGGGCGGGCGAGCAAGGGGGCGGGCCGCGCAATGGCGAGGTCCTGTTCGGCAGCAACGCGGTCCTGGAGCGTGCCGTCGTCGATCAGCGCGGCATGGAGCCCGCCGAGGGGCGCGGCTGATCGTGACTCCGGGCGGGGGCCCGCTGCACTGCCCGGAGCAGCAGGAAGAGCAGCAGCCCGAAGGGTGAGAGGAGAATGGTGAGGACCAGGAGGGGTCCCGTCACCAGAGGGTGTACGCCGATTCGGCGCGCCTCGCGGTACATCCACTGCCCGATCAGCAGGTCCCAGGCGATGACCTGGGCCCAGATGGCGCCCGCCCCGTCGGCGAGGACGAGCAGTTCGCGGAATCGGTCGAGGTCCGGTCTGCTGACCGCGGCCCAGAGTTCGGGGAGGACGGGCAGGGCCATCGCGGCGTAGACGGCGAGTATCGGTACGACGGTGAGGGGCGAGGCGGCGACGCGGGCGGTCGTCCGCCACCCCGGCGCGAAGATCATGAGCAGCCAGACCGGGGCGGCCAGATAGAAGGAGAGGTCGAAGAGGAAGCCGGTCATGCGATGAGCTCCTTCGCATCGTCCGGGTCGTCAACTGCTGTGCTGCGGGCGGCTGTTGCGGGCGCGGAACGCAGCACCCCGTACGCGCCCGCGGCCGTGGCGGCGAGGATCAGTCCCGCTGCCGTCAGCGTCGCGCCGTCCGGGTGGATCAGCGGCTGGCCGCGCAGCGCCTGCCAGGTGACCAGGGCGAAGACGGCGGCGTACGCGCCCGCGGCGACGAGGACGAGCCGCAGCCGGACCCGTTCGTCCGCGAGGCGGGTGAACCGCGGGGCGAGCGCGACAAGTCCCATGAGTAGCAGCGGGAGCAACTGCAGCGCGTGCATGCCGAAGAAGTGCGGGATCCGCAGATCGCCGCCGGTGGTGGACCAGCCGGTCAGCGGCATCGAGGGACCGCCGTCGGGCACGCCGACGCTGTGGGCGCCGACGATCGACGAGTCCCGCACCTGGTCGGGTGTCGGCCGCGTCATCCGGAACCCGATGGCGGCGCCGGCGAGTGCGAGGGTGATCCCGCACCGCATCGCCCAGGCGGAGGCGCGGTCGGCGATGCGGGCGCGCACCAGCAGGACGGCGATGACCAGAGTGGCGAGCCACAGGATGACGATGCTGACGGCCATCACGTTGAACAGCGCTTCGTCGAACGGGGTCTGGTGGTTGAAGTGGCTGCGCTTCCCGCGCACCACCTGCCCGGTGATGATCACCATCTCGACGAGGAGCGTCAGGGCGACCACCGTACCCGCCCACCAGCCGGCCCTGCGGCCCCGGTCGAGCAGCGACAGCATCCAGGCGAGCGAGAGCCCGTAGGCGATGAGTGAGACCGAGAACTTGAACGGCTTGGCCCAGATGGGCGAGCCCACCAGGACCCGGTCGTCGACGACGAGTCCCATCGCGGAGACGACGGCGAGTAATGCCATCGACGCGGAGAACATCACCAGTGGCCGGTGCCATGAACGCCATGAAGACATAGGGGTCCCCTTGCTGGAGGGTGGTTCTGCGAAATATGGATAGCGGCGCTGTCCGCTATCCGATAGCGCCACTATCTATGATGGGTGGCGAAGATGGCAAGGGCGGCAAGGGGCGAAGAGAGTGGACAGGCCGTGCGTATTGGTGAGTTGAGCCGCAGGACCGGCGTGCCGGTGCCGACGATCAAGTACTACGTCCGTGAAGGGCTGCTGCCGCAGGGCGAGTTGAGCAGCCCCAACCAGGCGCAGTACGGCGAGGCGCACGAGCGCAGGCTGCGGCTGATCCGCGCGCTGCTCGATGTGGGGGGCCTGAAGGTGGCCGCCATCGCGGAGGTGCTCGGCGCGGTCGACGATCCGGAGCGCCCGCTGCACAAGGTGCTCGGCGCGGCGGCGGACCGGCTCGGCACGGCGGGCGCCGCCGACGACGACGCCGAGGCGGAGGCCGCGCAGACCGCCGTCCAGGAACTGATCGCGCGGCGCGGCTGGCACACCCATGAGTCGAACCCGGCGGCCACCGACCTGTCACGCGCCCTGGCCGCCATGGGCCGGGTCGGCCACGGCGCGTTCACGGAACTCCTCGACGAGTACGCCGACGCCGCCGAACTGGTCGCCCGCGCCGACCTCGGCTATGTGAACCGCCGGGTCGCGGTCGAGGACCTGGTGGAGAGCGTGGTGATCGGAACGGTCCTGGGGGAGGCGGTGTTCAACGCCATGCGGCGGCTCGCGCATGTGGACGCTTCGGCGCGGTTGTACGGGGTCGACGGCCCGCCAGGCCAGGGGTGATGGCGCCCGTCGGGGTGAATTCCTGGGGGAGTTGTGGTGCGGGTGGTCTTGGGGGCGGTGTGTGAGGGCTCTTGGGGAACGTCCTTGGCTAGCCGTGGTTCAGCAATTTCCCCAGCGTCTCCTGGAGCTCGGCCTGCGCCACCCGCGCCGCTTCCTCCGCGTCCCTCGCCTCGACGGCGCGCACGAGGTCGGCGTGCACGGCATCTCCAGGGTTCGCCTCCGCGGCGCGTACGTCGATGAGTTCGAGGAGGCTGATCAGGCCCTGCCGCAGCGCGGGCATGAACTCCGCGAACAGATCGGTGAGTACGGGATTGCGCGCCGCCGCCACCACCGCCGCGTGCAGCGCGATGTCGGCGTCCACGAACGCCGCGTCCCCCTCGGCGGACGCCGCCCTGCGGCCTTCGAGCGCGGCACGCATCGCCGCGATGTCCTCGTCGGTGCGGCGCAGCGCCGCGAGCCGCGCCGCCTGCACCTCCACCAGCATCCGCACCTCGTACACGTCCGTGACCGCCGCCTGCCGCAGCCGCGTCGGCCAGTCCACGGCCGCTTCGGTCGCGATGACGAAGACGCCGGAGCCCTGGCGGGGCTGCACGAGCCCGGCGCCGGCGAGGGCGCGCAGGGCTTCACGGACGGTGGAGCGGCCGATGCCGAGCTCCTTGGCGAGGGTCGTCTCGCCGGGGAGCTTGCTGCCGATGGGCCAGTCGCCGCCGGTGATCTGTTCGCGGAGGCGCGTGGCGGCCTGCTCGACCAGGGGGCTGGGGTGAAGGGAGTTCAGGGGCATGAGGGGCACCTGGCACTTGTCTGAGGAGTACTTGTCTGAGGACCTGAGGTGTGGCTAGTGTAGCCACGTGATCTTCTGCGGTCTCCTTCTTCTCGGCTGCCGCGGCGGGGCCTGAAGCGACCGGCACCCCGCCGCGGGGTGTCGTGCTGCCGGTCGGTCGACCGACCGAGCCGAGAGGCCACCGCCACCGTGAACTCCTCCGCGTACCCGTGGAACCCGCAGCGCCCGAGCGCCATGGCATCCCACCGCTACCGCCCCTACCAAGACCGCGTCAACGTCCCTTCCCAGGAACGGAGTTGGCCCGCCGCCCGCATCGAGCGCGCACCCCTCTGGGTCCCCGTCGACCTGCGCGACGGTAACCAGGCGCTCGCCGAGCCGATGGACCCGGAGCGCAAGCGGCGCTTCTTCGATCTGCTCGTCTCGATGGGCTTCAAGGAGATCGAGGTCGGCTATCCGTCGGCAAGCCGCGCCGACTTCGACTTCGTACGCGACCTGGCCGCGCTCAGTGCACGCGGCGGGATCCCCGACGACGTCAGCATCGTCGTCTTCACGCCCGCCAAGCCCGAACTGATCGACCGCACCTTCGCCTCGATCGAGGGGCTGCCCCGCGCCGTCGTGCATCTCTACATCGCCACATCGCCCGTCTGGCGCGACGTGGTGCTCGGGCGGTCGCGCGCGCAGGTGTACGACATCGCCGCCGAGGCCGCCGCCCATATGGCGCGCCTCGCCGACGCGCGGCCCGGCGCGGACATCCGGTTCCAGTTCTCGCCGGAGACCTTCAATCTGACCGAGCCCGACTACGTACTCGAACTCTGCGACGGAATCAGCGAGTTGTGGGACGCGAGCCCCGACAGGCCCGTCACCCACAACCTCCCGGCGACGGTCGAGATCGCGACACCGAACGTGTACGCCGATCAGATCGAGTACCTGCACCGCAACCTCGCCCGGCGCGATTCCGTCATCCTCTCCGTCCACCCCCACAACGACCGCGGCACCGGCGTCGCCTGCGCCGAACTCGCCGTCCTGGCCGGCGCCCAGCGCATCGAGGGCTGCCTCTTCGGCAACGGCGAACGCACCGGGAACGTCGACCTGGTGACCCTCGCCCTCAACCTCCACGCCCAAGGCGTCGACCCGATGGTCGACTTCTCCGACATCGACGCCGTGCGCGAGGTCGTCGAGCACTGCAACCGGCTGCCCGTGCACCCCCGCCACCCCTACGTCGGCGACCTCGTCCACACCGCGTTCTCCGGCACCCACCAGGACGCCATCAGCAAGGGCTTCGCCCATCACGCCCGCAGGGCGGCCGAGTTGGGCGTACCGGAGAGCGAGGCGCCCTGGGAAGTGCCGTATCTGCCGATCGACCCGGCGGACATCGGCCGCACCTACGAAGCGGTCATCCGGGTCAACTCCCAGTCGGGCAAGGGCGGAATGGCGTACCTCCTGAAGACCCGGCACGGGCTCGACCTGCCGCAGCGCATGCGGCCCGACTTCTCGCGCGTCGTGCAGGACGCCACCGACGACAGCGGGCGTGAGGCGACCGCCAAGGAGCTGTACGAGCTGTTCGAGACGGCGTATCTCGCGCCGGGCCGCGACGGCGACGTGCGGCTCGACGCGTGGACCACCGACCGCGCCCCGGACGGTGCGCACCGCTTCATCTGCACGCTCCAAGTGGGGGACAGGGCAGGGGACTTCGAGGGTGCGGGCAACGGCCCGCTGGCCGCGTTCGTCGAGGCGCTCGCCGCCGCCGGGATCACCGTCGACATCCTCGACTACTCCGAGCATGCCGTCGAGGCGGACGCGGGCGTGACCAGCGGCGAGGCCGTCGCATACGCGGAGTGCCGCGTCGGCGGCGTCACCTGCTGGGGCGCGGGCCTGGACACCTCGGTCCTGACGGCGTCCGTACAGGCGGTCCTTTCGGCCGTGAACCGGGCCGGGGCCGCCGGATGATCCCGCAGCCGGTGCTGCACGCCGACACCGTCACCGTCGTCCGCGACGGCCGCCCCATCCTCGAAGAAGTCACCCTCACCGTCCGCCCCGGCGAGCACTGGGCGCTGCTCGGCGCCAACGGCGCGGGCAAGTCGACCCTGCTCGGCCTCTGCGGCGCCGTCACCCACCCCACTCACGGCACGGTCGAGGTGCTCGGCCGCCGCCTCGGCAGCGTCGACCTGCGCGAACTGCGGGCGTACGTCGGTCACGTCAACCCGCGCCATCCGCTCCGCTCGCCCCTGCGGGTCCGCGACGTCGTCCTGACCGGGCTCACCAACAGCGTCGAACCGCTGCCCCGTTGGCGCCCCACCCCCGAGCAGCAGGAGCAGGCCGACCGCCTGATCGCCATGCTGGGCCTCGCACACCGCACGGACGCGCGCTGGCCCACGCTCTCCCAGGGCGAGCGCGGCCGGACGCTGATCGCGCGCTCCCTGATGCCGAAGCCGCGCCTCGTCCTGCTCGACGAACCCGCCACCGGGCTCGATCTCGCGGGCCGCGAACGCCTCCTCGACAGCCTGGACGCCCTGCGCGAGAGCCACCCCGAACTCGCCACGGTCCTGGTCACACACCACCTGGAGGAGCTCCCGGCCGGTACGACGCACGCCCTGCTCCTTCGGGACGGCCGCGCGTTCGCCTCCGGCACCGTCGACGACGTACTGACGAGCGACCAGATCGGCAAGTGCTTCGACCATCCCGTACGCCTCGAACGCAGGGAAGGGCGGTGGAGCGTGCGCGCGGCGCGGCGCTGAACGAGGCTCTGAACATGACGGTGGGGCCCGGTGCGCTTCCGCGTCCCGGGCCCCACCGCTGTCATCCGTCGACTACTTGTTCAGGCTGGCCCAGAACTCGTCGAAGGAGAGGCGCTTGTCCGCGTCGGTGTCCTTCGTGCCGATCACGGCCTCGGCCACCGTCTCGGTGACGTAGAAGTCCCCCATCTGCGCCATGGCCGACTTCCACTCGGCCGCCGTGATGAAGCCGTCGCCGTCCGCGTCGAACCGCTCGAACGTCTTGCGCGCTTCCTCGATGTCCGCCACCGGATCCACCCCTTCTTGGTGCACTACTGAGACGGCTCAGGGTATCGGCCGTCGCACGCCCCGATCACAGGGAGTGCGCCCATGGCCAGCAGATTTTTCCGGTGACCTCTTGACGCGGGCGATATTGGGAGGAAACTGGTCTTTACACCAGAAATCCGGAGAATCGCACCGTCGGTGGAGACGTCTACTGAGAAGAGATTCCCGCAGGCTCTGGCCAGGCCCCCGAAGCCCCTCGCTACCGGAGCCTCAGCGACGACTGAGGTAGATGGCAACGGTGAGGACTCCGGGGACTGTTTTGTGCGGCGGAGCGCCCCGTCGAGCCCTCAGCACTCGATGATGTTCACCGCGAGCCCGCCCCGGGCGGTCTCCTTGTACTTGACGCTCATGTCGGCCCCGGTGTCCTTCATGGTCTTGATGACCTTGTCGAGGGACACCTTGTGGCTGCCGTCGCCGCGCATCGCCATCTTCGCCGCGGTCACGGCCTTCACCGCCGCCATGCCGTTGCGCTCGATGCAGGGGATCTGGACGAGGCCGCCGACAGGGTCGCAGGTCAGGCCGAGGTTGTGCTCCATGCCGATCTCCGCGGCGTTCTCGACCTGCTCGGGGGAGCCGCCCAGAACCTCTGCGAGCGCGCCCGCCGCCATCGAGCAGGCGGAGCCGACCTCGCCCTGGCAGCCGACCTCGGCTCCGGAGATCGAGGCGTTCTCCTTGAAGAGCATGCCGATCGCGCCGGCGGCGAGCAGGAAGCGGACCACGCCCTCCTCGTCGGCGCCGGGCACGAAGTTCATGTAGTAGTGAAGGACCGCCGGGATGATGCCCGCCGCGCCGTTCGTCGGGGCGGTCACGACGCGGCCGCCCGCCGCGTTCTCCTCGTTCACGGCCATCGCGTAGAGGGTGATCCACTCCATGGCGAGGGCCTGCGGGTCGCCCTCGGAGCGCAGTTTGCGGGCCGAATTGGCCGCGCGGCGGCGGACCTTCAGGCCGCCCGGCAGGATGCCCTCGCGGGACATGCCGCGCGACACGCACGACTGCATGACGCCCCAGATGTCGAGCAGCCCGGAGCGGATCTCCGCCTCGGTGCGCCAGGCCTTCTCGTTCTCCAGCATCAGCGCGGAGATGGAAAGGCCGGTCTCGCGGGTGAGCCGCAGCAGCTCGTCGCCGGTGCGGAAGGGGTGCTTCAGGACCGTGTCGTCAAGGACGATCGGGTTCTCGCCCGCCACCGCGTCCTCGTCGACGACGAAGCCGCCGCCCACCGAGTAGTACGTCTTCTCCAGGAGGAGGGTGCCTTCACGGTCGTACGCGAAGATCGTCATGCCGTTGGCGTGGTACGGCAGGGCCTTGCGGCGGTGCAGGATCAGGTCGTCGTCGAAGTCGAAGGCGATCTCGTGCATGCCGAGCAGGTTGAGGCGGCCGGTGCTCTTGATCTGCTCGACCCGGTCGTCGGCGGTCTCCACGTCAACCGAGCGGGGGGACTCGCCCTCCAGGCCGAGGAGCACCGCCTTGGGGGTGCCGTGCCCGTGGCCGGTCGCGCCGAGCGAGCCGAACAGCTCGGACCGTATCGAGGTGGTGTGGGCCATCAGGCCCTCGTTCTTCAGGCGGCTCGCGAAGATGCGGGCCGCGCGCATGGGACCGACCGTGTGGGAGCTGGACGGGCCGATGCCGATCGAGAACAGGTCGAAGACCGAGAGGGCCACGGGAACTCCAAGGGTGGTTGGTAGACGCCGTTGTCTGCCGGGGTGACGCAGAAGAACAAGGCGGTGCAGGAAGAACAAGGCGGTGCAGGAAGTACAAGTACGGTCACGCGGTGCGGGGCACCGCGCACACTGTCCTCACTGTCCAGTGTGCGGGGTGCCCCGACGTTTCGTACGTACGAACAAAAGCGTACGCAAAGCGCACGAAACTACTTCAGGCCGGGGTACAGCGGGTGCTTGTCGGCCAGCGCCGTCACGCGGCCCTTCAGGGCCTCCGCGTCGAAGCCCGGCTTCAGGGCCTCGGCGATGATGTCGGCGACCTCACGGAAGTCCTGAGCCTGGAAGCCGCGGGTCGCGAGCGCCGGCGTACCGATCCGCAGGCCCGATGTGACCATCGGGGGGCGCGGGTCGTTCGGGATCGCGTTGCGGTTGACCGTGATGCCGACCTCGTGGAGGCGGTCCTCGGCCTGCTGGCCGTCGAGCTCGGAGTTGCGCAGGTCCACCAGGACCAGGTGTACGTCCGTGCCGCCGGACAGGACGGAGACGCCGTGCTCCGTGACGTCGTCCTGCACCAGGCGCTCGGCCAGGATGCGGGCGCCGTCCACGGTGCGCTCCTGGCGCTCCTTGAACTCCTCCGAGGCCGCGACCTTGAAGGAGACGGCCTTGGCCGCGATCACGTGCTCCAGAGGGCCGCCCTGGAAGCCGGGGAAGACCGCCGAGTTCAGCTTCTTCGCGAACTCCTTGCTGCGGGCCAGGATGATGCCGCCGCGCGGGCCGCCGAGCGTCTTGTGCGTGGTGGAGGTGACCACGTCCGCGAACGGCACCGGGTTCGGGTGCAGACCGGCGGCGACGAGACCGGCGAAGTGCGCCATGTCGACCCACAGGTACGCGCCGACCTCGTCGGCGATCCGGCGGAACTCCGCGAAGTCCAGCTGGCGCGGGTAGGCGGACCAGCCCGCGATGATCACCTTCGGGCGGTTCTCCTTGGCCAGGCGCTCGACCTCGGCCATGTCGACCAGACCGGCCTCGTCGACGTGGTACGCGACCACGTTGAACTGCTTGCCGGAGAAGTTCAGGCGCATGCCGTGGGTGAGGTGGCCGCCGTGCGCCAGGTCCAGGCCGAGGATCGTGTCGCCGGGCTGGGCGATCGCGAAGAGCGCGGCCTGGTTGGCGGAGGCGCCGGAGTGCGGCTGGACGTTGGCGTACTCGGCGCCGAACAGGTCCTTGACCCGGTCGATCGCGATCTGCTCGGTGACGTCGACGTGCTCGCAGCCGCCGTAGTAGCGGCGGCCGGGGTAGCCCTCGGCGTACTTGTTGGTGAGGACCGTGCCCTGGGCCTCCATGACGGCGACCGGAGCGAAGTTCTCCGAGGCGATCATTTCCAGGGTGGACTGCTGACGGTGGAGCTCGGCGTCGACGGCGGCGGCGACGTCCGGGTCCAGCTCGTGGAGAGGGGTGTTGAGAAGCGACATCAGGTGGTCCCTAAGGGTCTTCGGGGGGCTTCAGCTGCCGGAGAACTCGGTGTACTCGTCCGCGGAGAGCAGGTCCTTCGGCTCCTCCGTGATCCGTACCTTGAAGAGCCAACCACCCTCGAACGGGGCGGAGTTGACCAGCGACGGGTCGTCCACGACGTCCTGGTTCGACTCGACGACCTCACCGGTCACCGGCGAGTACAGGTCGCTGACCGACTTGGTCGACTCGAGCTCGCCGCACGTCTCGCCCGCGGTCACCGCGGCACCGGCCTCGGGCAGGTCGGCGTAGACGACGTCACCGAGCGCGTTGGCCGCGTGCTCCGTGATACCGACCGTCGCCACACCGTCCTCGGCGGGCGAGAGCCACTCGTGCTCCTTGCTGTAACGCAGCTGCTGGGGGTTGCTCATGACCTGAATTCTCCTGTACGCGGATGGGTGCTGCGGAACGAGAAAGATGTGCGTGGGGTCACTTCCGGACTACCACTGGGGCGGAAGTGTCACTTCTGGCGCTTGTAGAACGGCAGCGCCACGACCTCGTAGGGCTCGTGGGTACCGCGGATGTCCACACCGACACCCTCGGTGCCGGGGGCCGCGTGCGCGGCGTCGACGTACGCGATGGCGATCGGCTTGCCGAGGGTCGGGGACGGGGCGCCCGATGTCACCTCGCCGATGACCTTGCCGTCGGCGACCACGGAGAAGCCCGCGCGCGGGACGCGGCGGCCCGAGGCGATCAGGCCGACCAGCTTGCGCGGCGGAGCGGTCTCGGCACGCTCGGCGGCGGCCGCGAGCGCGGCACGCCCCACGAAGTTCTCCGACTGCGAGGTCTTCTCGAACTTCACGACCCGACCCAGGCCCGCGTCGAAGGGCGTCAGCTCGGCGGTCAGCTCGTGCCCGTACAGCGGCATGCCCGCCTCCAGGCGCAGCGTGTCGCGGCAGGAGAGGCCCGCGGGCACCATGCCGACCGGCGTTCCGGCCTCCATGAGCGCGTTCCACAGCTTCTCGGCGTCGCCGGGGGAGACGAACAGCTCGAAGCCGTCCTCGCCGGTGTAGCCCGTGCGGGCGATCAGGGCGGGCACGCCCGCGACCGTGCCGGGCAGGCCCGCGTAGTACTTCAGGCCGTCGAGGTCGGCGTCCGTGAGGGACTTCAGGATGCCGGGGGACTCGGGGCCCTGGACGGCGAGCAGCGCGTAGGCGTCGCGGTCGTCGCGGACCTCGGCGTCGAACTCCTCGACGCGGTTGCTCAGCTCGTTCAGCACGTTCTGGGCGTTGGAGGCGTTGGCGACGACCATGTACTCGGTCTCGCCGAGGCGGTAGACGATCAGGTCGTCGAGGATGCCGCCGTCCTGGTCGACGATCATCGTGTAGCGGGCGCGGCCGACACCGACGGAGCCGATGTTGCCGACCAGCGAGAAGTTCAGGAAGTCCACGGCCTCGGGGCCTGTGACCGTGATCTCGCCCATGTGGGAGAGGTCGAAGAGACCGGCCTCGGTGCGGACGGCGATGTGCTCTTCGCGCTCGCTGCCGTACCGCAGCGGCATGTCCCAGCCCGCGAAGTCGGTCATGGTCGCGCCGAGCGCCCGATGCACGGCATCGAGGGCTGTCAGACGGGGGGCGGTACTCATACGTAGAACTCCCAGGGCATGACGGGCGAGGTAGATCCTCCCCATCTGTCATCGGAACCTGAGAGGTTCACCACGACCCGTACGTATGGGGGGTCATGACTTGCACCTTGGGTGGAGCCGCCGTGGCGGCCCGCTTTTCAGATGTGCCTCGCCCGCGCGGTACGGGGCCTGAGAGATTCAAGGGAGGGACTTGCTCCTTCGGCGCCCCGGTCCGTCGTACGACTCGTACGACGGTGACCGGGAACTCTCCCGCGCGGATTCAAACGGCCTGTATGGAGTTTGCGGGCACATCATTGCACGGGGCTCCGTCACAGGGCAGTGCCAGTCCAGTAATGCCCTTGTGCCGCATTACCTTCTCTTTACACTTGCCGGGGAAGCTGCGGGAAGCAGGTACGTGACCGCTATGGGGAGGCCGATCACGGTGCGCAGGACAAGCGTCTACGCGACCAACACAGGGGTGGCCCTGCCCAAGCAGGAAGCCGCCCGCACCAGGGAGGCCTGTGGCCCCCTGCCCGCGGCCGTCGTCCGGGACCTCAGGCAGCGGATGGGCCACAGCCCGCACCGGCTCACCTTCGGCGGCGGCGACCTGATCGTCGTCTCCGGACTGCCGGGCAGCGGAAAGTCCACGCTGATGCGCAGAGCCGTCGCGGGCCCGCGCATCGACTCGCAGGACACCCGCGACCGCTGGGCGACGCGCATGCCGCGCTTCCTGCCGTACGCGGTCTACCGCCCTCTCGTCCGCCTCGCGCACTACGCGGGCCTGCGCCGCGCCCTGCGCTCCGGCGAGGGAGTCGTCGTGCACGACTGCGGCACGCAGGCGTGGGTGCGCCGCTGGCTGGCCAGGGAAGCGGCGCGGCGTGGCACGACCCTGCACCTGCTGCTGCTCGACGTGCCTCCGGAGACCGCCGTCGAGGGGCAGCTCGCGCGCGGCCGCGGCGTCTCGCGGTACGCCTTCGCGCGCCACCGCAGAACGGTCGGCCGGCTGGTCGGCGCCGCCGAGCGGGGCGATCTGCCGGGCGGCGTCGGTTCGGCGCTGCTGCTCGACCGGACGGCTGCGGGCGTGCTGCGGGCGATCGGCTTCGGGGACTGAGGGGACCGACCCGCGGGCGGTGCCTGCCGCGTTAGGGTTCGAGCCGCAGGCAGAGCGGGACGAGCAGGGGTAAGACAGATGGACATTCCGGCGCAGGCGCACGCCCATCCGTACGGGGGATGGCCGGGCAACGAACTAGAAGAGGTGCTCGCGGCGGCCCTCGGCACCGGCGGGGCTCCTCAGACAAGCACAGCCTCCGCGGGGGCCAGGATCGTCGAGGTCCTCGGCCGCAGCCACGTCTGGGTCCCGCTGCCGAACGGCGGCGACGGCACCCGCGGCACGCTCGACCTGCCCACGCTGGAGATCGAAGGACAGGCGTACGTCCCCGTCTTCAGCTCCGAGCAGCAGTTCCAGCAGGTCACCGGCGGCCGGATGAGCTGCACCGTGGCGCCCGCCGTGGAGTTCGCGCGCGGCCTGCCCCCGCAGCTCGGCATCGCGGTCAACCCGGACGGCACGGTCGGTGTACCGCTGCCGCCGCCCGCCGTCGCCGAGCTCTGCCGGGCAGGGCGCACCCCGCTGGACGGCCCCGCGAGCGGCGGCCGCGTACGCCTCTTCGAGCCGGACTGGCAGCAGGACCCGGTGGACTTCCTGTCCGCCGCGGCCCGTGAGTTCGAGGCCACGGGCGTCGTGCTGAGCGCCCGCCGCTGCCTGGCCAGCGTCGAGGGCGAGGACCCGTCCCTGTTCATCGGCGTCGAGTTGTCCTCCTGGGAGGGCAACGCCCGCGACCTGCCGATGGCGGCCGTGGGCCGTGCGCTCGGCCTGGCCCCGGTGCCCTGGCCGGTGAACCTGGTGCTGCTCGACGTGGCCCAGGACCCGGTGGGCGACTGGCTGCGCGAGCGGGTGCGGCCCTTCTTCGGGCAGAGCCACCAGGACCAGCACGGACGTGTGTAGAGATACGAGCATGGACGTGTGCAGAGACATGCGCACCGGCGGGTGTGACCACGCCGTACGTCAAGTCGGTGTCAGGATCGCCGCTTAAGCTGGTTTCATGACCCGGGCGGGTTACGGCCGTGCCGGCCGGGTCCGTTTCGGATCATTCGGATCATTCGGATCATCGGGGTCGTCGGGTCATCGCGAAGGGGCGGTTAAGGGTGAGTGCGTCGGGCACGGCTGCGGCCGGGCAGGTCGAGCACATGCTGCGCCAGGTGACGCCGGGGCGCTACGACGCCTACGAGGCGCTCCTGCGGGCGCTCGCCGCCGACCAGGTGTGGATGCTGCTCTGGCACGGCCAGGCCGGATCCCCCGACGCCCAGTACGGGAACATGGAGGTCGAGGGCCTCGGCTACGCGCCGTGTGTGACCTCCGCCCAGGAGCTCTCCGCCAGTGGCTGGAACCGCTCGTACGAAGTGGTCGCAGGCGTCGACATCGCCCGCACCCTCTACCCCGACAACTACGGCCTCTGGCTCAACCCGCACGCGCCCGGCGGCGGCGTCGGCATCCCCTGGCTGGATCTGCGCCGTATCGCATCGGGCCTCGACCTGCTGCCCGCGGGCCCGCTGAGGCTCACCGAGCCGGCCATCGAGATCCCGCAGTTCTACGCCCTGCTCACCCAGAACGCGCACCGCACCCCCGCGGTCCGCGCGCTGCGCCGCGCCTGGGTGCAGCCCGCGCTCGGCGCCCCGTATCTGGCCATCGGTCTCGATGTGTACGACACGTCGCCGCCCTCCGTCGACGCGGTGCGCGCGATGATGCAGCAGTCGATCGCCGCCGTGCCCGACGGCCTTCCCGTGTCGACGGTCGCGATGTCCGATGCGTACGACCCGGTCGCCATGTGGCTGCGCGCCAACGCCCGGCCGTTCTACGACCGCGAGGCCCAGGCGGCCCCGGCCCCCGCGGGCGGCTACGGCTACCCGGCGCAGTACTGAGAACCGCCCGCACCTGCCCGAACGGCCACGATGTCCCGTTCTGATGGTGGAGGGGCTCAATAGGCCCCTGTGGCTCCTTGCACCCCAACTGCCCCGTGTTCGCCACTCGTTCACCCGAGTCCGGATAACGGAACACTCCGATCAGCATCACGGTTGCGCATCCTTTCCCCAACAAGGCTGGTAACAGATCGCGACCCCGATGAAGACTCCCGCACCAGGGGCGGTTCGCCCCTGTGTACGACGGACTGATCACGTCGCTACAGCGGCAAGTGCGGGCCGGTCACCACCGGTTGAGAGGGGTCCCTGCCACGATGACGGCACCATTGCATGACACACCTGCGGACGCGGACCCGACCGAGGACGTCGCCCCCGCAGCTGGTGCAGGGGTGAAGAAGGTCGAGGGGCGGTCCCTCAAGCAGATCGCCTGGAACCGCCTGAAGCGGGACAAGGTCGCCCTGGCGGGCGGCATCACTGTGCTCGTCCTGGTCGTGGTCGCCGTCTTCGCGCCCCTGATCGTCTCCCTGCTTGGCCACCCGCCCAACGAGTTCCATCAGGAAGAGCTCGAAGACCTGACGAACCTGCCCAAGGGCGCGTTCGGCGGCATGAGCTGGGACTTCCTCTTCGGGGTCGAGCCCAACAAGGGCCGCGACGTCTTCAGCCGGATCGTCTACGGGGCGCGGATCTCGCTCCTCGTGGCGTTCCTCGCCGCCGTGGTCGCCGTGGTGCTCGGCACCTTCTTCGGCATCATCGCCGGCTACTTCGGCGGCTGGATCGACGCGCTGATCAGCCGGGTCATGGACGTGCTGCTCGCCTTCCCGCAGCTGCTCTTCGTGATCTCCCTGGTCTCCGTCCTTCCCGACGATCTGCTCGGTCTTACCGGCAGCGGCGTACGCATCGCCGTACTGATCCTGGTGATCGGGTTCTTCGGCTGGCCCTATGTCGGGCGCATCGTCAGAGGCCAGACCCTCTCGATGCGCGAACGCGAGTACGTGGAAGCGGCCCGCAGCCTCGGCGGCGGTCAACGGCACATCCTCTTCCGTGAGTTGCTGCCGAACCTGGTCGCACCGATCACCGTGTACGCGACGCTCATGATCCCCACCAACATCCTCACCGAAGCGGCGCTCAGCTTCCTCGGCGCGGGTGTGCGTCCGCCCACGGCCTCCTGGGGCGGCATGCTCCGGGACGCGCTCGCGACGTACGAGCACGACCCGATGTTCATGGTCTTCCCCGGCCTGGCGATCTTTGTGACCGTGCTCGCCTTCAACCTCTTCGGTGACGGGCTGCGCGACGCCCTGGACCCCAAGGGAACTCGGTAAACAGCTCCAACTGGCTTGCCCCTGCCGCAGCGTCAGGTGGCTCTTCCCATGGTTCTTCAGGCAGTCAAAGCCAAGGACCGCGAATCTCGGAGGATGCGAGAAATGCCTACAGGTTCCTCTAAACGACGGCTCACCGCTGGTGCGGCCCTCGTCGTAGCGGCGCTGGTGACCACCACGGCGTGCGGCGGCGGCAGCGACGACGACGACAGCAAGGGCGCCGGCTACAACGCGGCCATCGGCAAGGTCGCCAACAAGTCGACGAAGGCGGGCGGCACGCTCAAGTTCGTCGCCAAGCAGGACCTCGACTCGGCCGACCCGCAGCGCGCCTACTACGGCTTCGCGTGGGACTTCATGCGGTACTACACCCGCACGCTGATCACGTACGACACCAAGCCGGGTGCCGCGTCCAACAAGCTCGTCCCCGACCTCGCCGAGTCCACGGCGAAGATCAGCGACGACGGCAAGACCTACACGTACAAGCTGCGTGATGGTCTGACGTGGGAGGACGGCTCGAAGCTGACCTCCAAGGACATCAAGTACGGCATCGAGCGCATCTGGGCGACCAAGGTCATCACCGGTGGCCCCGGTTACCTGAAGTCGACGCTCGACCCCAAGGGCACGTACAAGGGTCCCTACGAGGACAAGTCGAAGGACAAGCTGGGCCTGAAGGCGATCGAGACGCCGGACGACCAGACGATCATCTTCAAGCTGCCCAAGAAGAACGGCGACTTCGAGCAGATGCTCGCGATGCCGTCGGGCAGCCCGGTGAAGCAGTCCGAGGACACCGGCGCCAAGTACACCCAGAAGCCGTTCTCCTCCGGTCCGTACAAGTTCGAGAACTACAGCGCGGGCAAGAGCATCACGCTCGTGCGCAACAAGAACTGGAAGAAGTCTTCGGACCCGGTCCGCCCCGCGCTGCCGGACAAGATCTCGGTCACCATCTCGGCGAACCTCGAAGAGAACGACAAGCGCCTGATGGAAGGCGACTACGACATCGACATGAATGGCACCGGTATGACCCAGTCGGGTCGCACCACCGCCATGACGGACCACAAGGGCAACGTCGACAACATGCAGACGGACTTCGTCCGTTACGTCGCCCTGGTGACCAAGACGAAGCCGTTCGACAACGAGGCCTGCCGCAAGGCCGTCTTCTACGCCACGGACTTCGCGGGTCTGCAGAAGACCCGTGGTGGCCCGATCGCCGCCGGTGAGATCGCCAACAGCGTCTTCCCGGAGTCGATCAAGGGACACGACGACTACGACCCGTACGGGGTCAAGGAGCGCAAGGGCAAGCCGGACGTCACCAAGGCGAAGGCCGAGCTCAAGAAGTGCGGCAAGCCGGGTGGCTTCTCGACCAAGATCTCGGCCCGCACCAACCAGCCGGGCGAGGTGGACGCCGCCACGGCGCTCCAGGAGCAGCTGAAGAAGGTCAACATCAACGCCGAGGTCGACCAGATCGACGGCGCCGACTCCTCCAGCATCACCGGCTCCCCCTCGGTCGTGAAGAAGCGCGGCATCGGCATGACGATGGCGGGCTGGGGTCCGGACTTCCCGACCGGCCAGGGCTACGCCCAGCCGCTGTTCGACAGCCGCTTCATCAATGAGAACGGCAACTACAACGAGTCGCAGATCGAAGACCCGAAGGTCGACAAGTACTTCGACGACGCGATCGCCACGGTCGACCCGAACAAGGCCGGTGAGATCTACACCGACCTCGCTCACGAGATCGTCGACAAGGCCTACTGGATGCCCTTCATCTACGAGAAGAACATCAGCTGGCGTTCGTCGCGGGTGACCAACGTCTACTCGTCCGCTGCTTACAGCGGTCGCTACGACTACATCTCGCTCGGTGTGAACGAGAAGTAGTCCCGCCGCAAGGCCGTCCGTCCCACCGCCGAATCCCGCCAGTCCGAAGGGCAGGTGATGGCCCCGGGCGGTGGCCGGGACTCCTCACAAGGGGGTCCCGGCCACCGCCGGGCCGCGCACAGTGCTTGCTTATCTCATCCGGCGCCTGATCGCCGTTGTCATCATGGTGCTGGTCGTACTGCTCGCGACCTTCACCGTCTTCTTCATGCTGCCCAAGTGGGCGGGACAGGACATCGCCGTCCTCTTCGCCGGCAAGTCTTCCGGTGCCGAGCAGCTCGCGGGCATCCGGATCAAACTGGGCCTGGACGACCCGCTGCTCGTCCAGTTCTGGGACTTCATCAAGGGCATTCCGATGGGGCGTGACTACGCCAACGGGGCCGACGTCACCCACTGCCCCGCCCCCTGCTTCGGTTACTCCTTCCGTACCGAGGCGCCCGTCTGGGAGACCCTCAAGGACGCCCTGCCCGTCACCGGTGCGCTCGCCGCCGGTGCCTGTGTCCTGTGGCTGGTCGCCGGTGTCGCCACCGGTGTGGTCTCCGCGCTCAAGCGCGGCACCATCTGGGACCGTTCCGCGATGATCACCGCCCTCGGCGGCGTCTCGCTGCCGATCTTCTTCACCGGCATGATCGCGATGGGGCTCTTCGTCCACACCCTCGGCTGGGTGAAGATCGAGGACACCCTCACCACGGACGATCCGATCAACATCTGGTTCGAGACGCTGATCCTGCCCTGGATCGTGCTCGCGTTCCTCAACGCCGCCATGTACGCGCGACTGACGCGCGCCACCATGCTGGAAGTGCTCGGCGAGGACTACATCCGCACCGCGCGCGCCAAGGGGCTCGGCGAGGCCGTCGTCATCAGACGGCACGCGCTGCGCTCCGCCATGACGCCGATCCTCACGGTCTTCGGCCTCGACCTCGGTGTGCTCATGGGCGGCGCCGTCCTTACCGAGTCCACGTTCAACCTGCCGGGGCTCGGCCTCGAGGCGGTCAAGGCCATCAGCAACAAGGACCTGCCGGTGATCCTCGGCGTCACCTTGTGCGCATCGCTCGCGATCGCCCTCGCCAACCTCGTCGTCGACCTTCTGTACGCCGTCATCGACCCGCGAGTGAGGCTGGGATGACCGAACTGCACAAGACCGGAGCGGCTGTCGGAGAGCCCACCGACGTCACAGCCACCGCTTCGGCCGCTCCCAGCGCCTTCCTCGAAGTACGCGATCTCAAGGTGCACTTCCCGACCGACGACGGCCTGGTCAAGTCCGTCGACGGGCTCAGCTTCACGCTGGAGAAGGGCAAGACCCTCGGCATCGTCGGCGAGTCCGGGTCCGGCAAGTCGGTCACCTCGCTGGGCATCCTCGGTCTGCACACCGCCGGTCAGTACGGCCGCCGCAGGGCGCAGCTCTCCGGGGAGATCTGGCTGAACGGCACGGAGCTGCTCAGCGCGGACCCGAACGAGGTGCGCAAGCTGCGCGGTCGCGACATGGCGATGATCTTCCAGGACCCGCTGTCGGCGCTGCACCCGTACTACTCCATCGGCAAGCAGATCATGGAGGCGTACCGGGTCCACCACGACGTGGACAAGAAGGCCGCCCGCAAGCGCGCCATCGAGATGCTCGACCGGGTGGGCATCCCCCAGCCGGACAAGCGGGTCGACAGCTACCCGCACGAGTTCTCCGGCGGCATGCGCCAGCGCGCGATGATCGCGATGGCCCTGGTGAACAACCCCGAACTGCTCATCGCGGACGAGCCGACGACCGCCCTGGACGTCACCGTCCAGGCGCAGATCCTCGACCTCATCCGTGATCTGCAGAAGGAGTTCGGCTCCGCGGTCATCATGATCACGCACGACCTGGGCGTGGTCGCCGAGATGGCGGACGAGCTGCTCGTGATGTACGGCGGGCGCTGCGTCGAGCGCGGCACCGCGGAGAAGGTCTTCTACGAGCCCCAGCACCCCTACACCTGGGGCCTGTTGGGATCGATGCCGCGCATCGACCGCGAGGAGATGGACCGTCTCGTGCCGGTCAAGGGCTCCCCGCCCAGCCTGATCAACCTGCCCGAGGGCTGTGCCTTCAACCCGCGCTGCCCGTACGCCGACATCCCCAAGGACCAGATCACCCGCCGCGAGCGCCCCGACCTGCGCGAGGTGGCGTCGGGGCACTTCACCGCCTGCCACATGTCGCAGGACGAGCGCACCCGCATCTGGACCGAAGAGATTGCGCCGAAGCTGTGAAAGACGAAGCGAAAGACCAGAAAGATCTGGCGAAGGGCAAGGGCCAGGAGATGACGATCCCGGCGCAGGCGAAGAGCTCATCGGGCTCATCGAGTTCACCCGAGCCGCTGCTCAAGGTCGACGGCCTGGTGAAGCACTTCCCCATCAAGAAGGGGCTGCTTCAGCGCCAGGTGGCCGCTGTGCAGGCCGTCGACGGTCTCAGCTTCGACGTACGCCCCGGTGAAACGCTCGGCGTCGTGGGCGAGTCGGGCTGCGGCAAGTCGACGATGGGCCGGCTGATCACCCGTCTGCTCGAACCGACCGCGGGCCGCGTGGAGTTCGAGGGCGTGGACATTACGCACCTGGGCACCGGCAAGATGCGGCCGCTGCGCCGCGACGTCCAGATGATCTTCCAGGACCCGTACTCGTCGCTCAATCCGCGGCACACCATCGGCACGATCGTCGGCGCGCCGTTCAAGCTGCAGGGCGTCAAGCCCGAGGGCGGCCTGAAGGCGACCGTGCAGGAGATGCTGGAGCGGGTCGGGCTCAGCCCCGAGCACTACAACCGCTACCCGCACGAGTTCTCCGGCGGTCAGCGCCAGCGCATCGGCATCGCCCGTGCGCTCGCCCTGCGGCCCAAGCTGGTCGTGGCCGACGAGCCCGTCTCCGCCCTGGACGTCTCCATCCAGGCGCAGGTGGTCAACCTCCTGGACGACCTCCAGGACGAGCTCGGTCTGACGTACGTGATCATCGCGCACGACCTCTCGGTCATCCGGCACGTCTCGGACCGCATCGCGGTGATGTACCTCGGCAAGATCGTGGAGCTCGCGGACCGCAAGGACCTCTACACCAAGCCGATGCACCCGTACACCAAGGCGCTGCTCTCCGCGGTGCCGGTGCCCGACCCCAAGCGGCGCGGGGTCAAGAGCGAGCGCATCCTGCTCCGCGGTGACGTCCCCTCGCCGATCTCCCCGCCCACCGGGTGCCGCTTCCACACGCGGTGCTGGAAGGCGACGGAGCTCTGCGCGAAGACCGAACCGCCGCTGATCACCCTGGAGACGGGCCACCAGGTGGCGTGCCACCACCCGGAGAACGCCGATGACCAGGCGCCCGAGGACACCAAGCTGCTGCAGGTCGCCAAGGAGGCGATCGAGGTGGTGACGGTGGGCGGCGGCGAGACGCCGCCGGCGGCTTCCGGGAAGGCTGCGGAGCCCGTGGGCGCCGCGGAGTCGGCCGAGTCCGCCGAGCCCGCGGAGTCCGCGGAGCCCGTCGAGACCGCGGAGCCCGTCGAGACCGCGGAGCCCGTCGAGGTCAAGAAGTCGGCGGACCCCAAGGAGTAACAGGGGCACATCACGACATGCCGGACGGCAGGACGCATCCCGTGTCCTGCCGTCCGGCATGTCCGGCCGCGGCAGGTAAGAATGTCGCGTGATTCAGGATCTGTTCAGCCCCTCCGTCCAGCACGCGCTCGACATCGTCGGGATCTTCGTCTTCGCGATCTCCGGCGCCCTGCTCGCCGTACGCAAGAACTTCGACGTCTTCGGCATCGCCGTGCTCGCCGAGGTCACCGCCCTGGGCGGCGGGCTCGTCCGTGACCTGGTCATCGGCGCGGTGCCGCCCGCCGCCTTCACCGACCTCGGGTACTTCATCACCCCGCTGTTCGCCGCCGCCCTGGTGTTCTTCCTGCACCCCGAGGTGGAGCGCACCCAGGTCGCGGTGAACGTCTTCGACGCGGCGGGGCTCGGCCTCTTCTGCGTCACCGGCACGACCAAGGCGTACGAATACGGCCTCGGCCTCACCGCGTCGGCGACCCTGGGCCTGGCCACCGCGGTGGGCGGCGGCGTACTGCGCGACATCATCGCCAACGAGGTTCCGTCGCTGGTGCGTTGGGACCGCGATCTGTACGCCGTGCCCGCGATCGTCGGCTCCGCGATGGTCGCGCTCTGCATCAACTACGACATGGTGAACGCCTTCACCAGCAGCCTCGCCGTGGTCACGGCGTTCGTGCTGCGGCTGCTCGCGATGCGCTACCACTGGCGTGCGCCGCGGGCCTGGCACCGGCGTTCGGCGGCGGTGGAGGACGGGTCGTGAGCGAGGCCCGCTCCAGAAAAGCTACCGCTCAGTAATTTCATGTTGTACGTTGCTGCCATGGCAGAGGCAGCATCCATACAGGCAGCGGTGCCCGCGAGCATCGGCGACAGCGAGTTCGACCGCGACACCGCGGTCACCCGGCGGGAGCCCGGCGTCTACGACATCGAGCTCTCCGCGGGGTGGACGATCATCAGCGCCGTCAACGGCGGCTATCTCCTCGCGGTCATCGGCCGCGCGCTCGCCGACGCGCTGCCGCACGCCGATCCCTTCACGGTCTCGGCCCACTATCTGACCGCGTCCCACCCCGGTCCCGCGGTGATCCGCACGGATGTGGTGCGCGGCGGGCGGACGCTGTCGACCGGGCAGGCCTCGCTCTTCCAGTACGACGAGGAGGGGCGCGAGGTGGAGCGGATCCGCGTGCTTGCCTCCTACGGAGATCTGGCGGGGCTGCCGGACGACGTCCGTACGTCGGCGAAGCCGCCGGTGATTCCGCCGCTGGAGCAGTGCTTCGGGGCGCAGGACGCGCCGGATCACCGGCCGGTGCCGGGTAGTTCGGCGATCGCCGACCGGCTCTTCCTGAAGCTGGATCCCGCGACCCTGGGGTGGGCCCTCGGGCAGCCCTCCGGCAAGGGGGAGATGCGGGGCTGGTTCGGCCTCGCGGACGGGCGCGACGCGGATCCGCTGTCGCTGTTGCTTACGGTGGACGCGTTGCCGCCGACGGCCTTCGAGCTGGGCCTCTCCGGCTGGGTCCCGACGGTCGAGCTCACCGTCCACATCCGCTGCCGGCCGGCGCCGGGGCCCCTCCGTGTCTCCATCACCACGCGCAACCTGGCCGGGGGCTTCCTGGAGGAGGATGCGGAGATCTGGGACTCCGCCGATCGCCTGGTGGCCCAGTCCCGCCAGCTGGCCCGGGTCCGCCTGGCCTGAGCGGCGTCGCTGCGGCTCCGTCGGGTCGGCGCCGGACAGGCCAGGCCCTACCAGTTACTTCACCGGCGGCCGATGCATCTGGGCCGGAACTCGGCGTCGGCCGGGCCCTTGTGGCTCAGCGCGTCGAGCACCCACTGGGCGACGACCGGGTCCTTCGTCGCCTGGTCGTGCATGAACGGGTCCAGGGGGCAGCGGTCCTGCAGGACGACGTTGGTGACGTACTCCTTCGGGCCGCTCAGCAGGGCGCTCGTGTAGGGGACCACGACCTCGTCGTACCGCGTGGTGATGACCGTGTAGTCGGGACCGGCCGGGGTCTCGGTCCCCATGTTCAGCTTCGCCAACAGCTCTGAGCCCGCCATCTGGTCGGTACAGGCCGGGCAGAGGACGCCGAGCGGCTTGGTCAGGGGGTGAGTCGTGCCGTGGTTGGACGGCGCGATGCCGATCAGGTCGTCGACCTTGTCCGCCCCGTCGAGGAACTTCACGTAGTAGCGGGCCATCATGCCGCCCTGGCTGTGGCCCACGAGGTCGACCTTCGCCGCTCCCGTGGCGCCGCGCACGGCCTCGACGAAGTCCTTGAGCTCCTCGGCGGACTGCGGGACCGGAGCGGTCGCCAGCTTTCCGTAGTTGAAGGCGAAGACGCAGTGGCCCGCCTCCTTCAGCTTCGGCGAGAGCTTGGCCCAGTTCTCCGCCATCAACTTGAACGTGCCGTTGACCAGGACAACCGGCTGCGGATGCGCCGAGTCCGGCTTGCACGACCAGTCGTTGGCGCCTCTGGGCGGTGTGTCCAGGATCGAGGCCGGTGCGGAGGCGGAAGCGGACACGGGGGCGGCCAGTCCCACGACTCCGAGGGCGAGGGTGGCCGCGGCGATCACCATGGACCGTACGGCGAGGCGCAAATGCATAGGAACTCCCAACGTCGAGTGGCGCATTGACGAACGTCGTTCGACAATGTCGACCGATGGTCGGGATCGTTCTCGTTGCATATGCGTCGCGTCAAGAGATTTCCGTTACAGCAGGCGATATTCAGTCACGGCGCTCTATCCGGGTATTTCGGGCATCTCGGGGACTCGCCGCCTGCCGCCGCACTGCCGCCTGGCGCGATGCTTCCCATGAATTCCGGGCCCGCCTTCCGCCTCGTACGAGCCGCGATGTTCGCGGCCGAGTACGTGGTGACGACGGCTCTGGGGCACGCGGTCATGTCCGGTTCCAGGTGTCGATCCACCTCTCCAAGGCGGTGGTCGATCAGGTCGAGGAAGTCACAGAAGCCCGCTTGGCCAAGCCCTGCGCGGTCGTCCGGCGCTTGGCCCGGTTCGCCGACACCACCCGCTCGTCACCGGACACCGCCAGCGGCTCCAGCCTGGGATCGCCCATGACTACAGCACACCGCACCCCAGCCGCTTCCCGCGACAGACCACCAAGATCTGAAACGAGAAGCGGCACACGAGGCGAGCTGCCAACTCAAGCCGGCTCACTAGGCCGTCGCCATCACTCCCACGTAAGACACCCCCGCCACCACCACCCACGCGCACAGCCCAAGTGCCGCCACCCGACCGCCCGTTCGGGTGAGCGATGGCAGGTCCACCGCCGATCCGAGGCCGAACAAGGCCGCCGCCAGGAGGAGTTCCTGGGCGTGCCCCGCCGCGTCGAGTGCGGAGGCCGGTACCCAGCCGGTGCTCCGTACCGCCACCATCACCAGGAACCCCGCCACGAACAGCGGCAGCAACGGGGGCCGCTTCGCCGCCTCGCGCGTGGTGGCGGAGGCGCGGGCCCGCAGGGAAAGTGCCACCGCCGCCACCAGCGGAGCCAGCATCGCCACCCGCATCAGCTTCACCAGAACCGCGTCCCCCAGCGCCCCCGCCCCGGCGGTCTGCGCGGTCGCCACGACCTGCCCCACGTCGTGCACACTCGCCCCCGCCCAACGCCCGAACTCCGGGTCGCTGAGCCCCAACACCCCCTGCAGCAGCGGGAGTACCGCTATCGCCAGCGTCCCGCACAGCGTGACAAGCGCCACCGAAACCGCCGCGTCCCGCTCCTCGCTCTCGCTCACCTCGCTCACCGCGCCGATCGCGGACGCCCCGCAGATCGAGTACCCCGTGGCGATCAGCAGCGGCTGGTCCCCGGGCAGTCCCAGCCGGCGCCCAAGCCACCACGTCCCGAAGAACGTCGCCGCCACCACCCCGAACACCATCGCCACCGTCGCCCAGCCGAGGCCGAGCACGTCGTCCAGGCTCAGCTTCAGGCCGAGGAGTACGATGCCGATCCGCATCAGCCGCTTCCCGGCCAGAGACAGTCCGGCCTTGCCCCTGCCGCGTACGACACCGCGCACACCCGGCACATGCGCCGCAGTCAGGCCGAACACCACCGCGGCCGTCAGCATCGGGACGGCAGGGATCAGTGCGTGTGTCAGCCACGCCGCCGCGACCCCGAGTACGGCCAGGCCGAGGCCCGGCAGCGGGCGGGACGCGGGTGCGGCAACGGCCCCGCGCGGACGCTGCCCAAGCAGCGCCATCAGCGGTCGGCCGGCAGCTCGTACACCCGGCGCACGCTGGTGCCGAGGCGGGAGATGTCGGCGCCGTACACATGGAGGGAGATCGCCGTCTGGGTACCGCCGTTCCACACCCGGTGGATGTCGCCGGGCGGCGCGAATCCACAGACCGTGCCCCGCAGGTTGACCAGGTCCTCCGTGGCGACGAGCCGCGCCGCGCCGCCGGGCGCGGCCGCCGGGACCAGGCGGTAGCGCCGCTCGTGCTCCGCGCCCTCGTGGACGCCGGTCACGCACCAGGAGACGTGGTCGTGGATGGGCGTGTGCTGCCCAGGCAGCCAGACGAGGCCGACCACGGAGAAGCTGCCGTCGTGCTCGGCGTGCAGCAGATGCTGCCGGTAGCGCTCGGGGTCGCCCTCGCGCTGCCCGTCCGTGAGCAGGTCGGCGGCGGTGATGTGCGGGGCGAGACACTCGCCGACCAGGTGCGCCGTCAGGTCCGGCGGTAACCCGCGGCCGACGGCTTCGCGGATGCCGGCGACGAGGGCGTCGAGGCGTTCGGTGGTGCGGTCGGCTCGGTACGCGGTGGTGGGGGTACTCATACGGGCAGCGTCCTGCCGCCCATCCATCACGTCCAACGACAGTTGTTAAGCGGTACCCCAACTTCTGCTTATAGATCGTCACTTGCGAGCACTGCCGTGCCCTCAGCACCCCACCCTGTTCGCCGCCACCGCCTTCAGTTCGTCAAGGACCAGCGCCGTCGCCGGGATCCGCAGATGCTCCCGGAGTGCGTACGCCGACACCTGCCGCCGGGAAGCCGGATCGAGCGCGCGTCCCGTCACATCGTGGTGCCGAAGGAAGTTGAGGACCAGGCCCGGCATCATCGCGATGCCGAGCCCCTCGGCGACCAGGCTCTGGATGACGAGGTTGTCGTCCGTGGTGAACGCTATGTCCGGCGCGAAGCCCTGCTCGGCGCACTCGTGCAGGAAGTTGGCGCGACAGCGCAGACAGCCCGCGATCCAGCGTTCCCCGGCGAGATCGGCGAGCTTCACCGAACGGCGCCGCGCGAGCGGGTGCCGGGACGGCAGGAGGACCGTCAACTGGTCCTCCATGAGCGGGATTTCCACCACCTCCGCCGGTACGGACTCGTGCAGTCCGGGGTAGTGGAAGGCCAGCGTGATGTCGCAGTCGCCGTTCACGAGTCGCTGGAGCGATTCGGGCGGTTCGTTCTCCTGGAGTTCGACGCGTACGCCGGGATGTCCTGCCGCGAGCCGGGCGAGCGCCTCGGGGATGAGGGTCGCGGTGGCGCTGGGGAAGGCGCAGACGCGCACCCGCCCGGTGCGCAGGCCCGTGATCGCGTTCATCTGCTGCTCGGCGGCGCTGATGTTGCCGAGGATGATCCCCGCGTGCCGGGACAGCGCCTCGCCCGCCTCGGTCAGCCGCATGCGCCGGCCGACCCGGGTGAAAAGGACCGTGCCGACGGACCGTTCCAGCGCCTTCATCTGCTGGGTGATCGCCGGCTGCGTATAGCCGAGCGAGCGGGCGGCGGCCGAGTAGGAGCCGGTGCGCACCACTTCGTGGAAGGACCTGATGTGCCGGGAATCGAACACACCTGAATCATAAGCAGGATTTGGGGAGCACGGACAGGGCCGTCCCCGGCCTTCTGGATCGGCCCGTGTCCGGATCGTCTGTGTCTGGCCCCGACCGGCTCAGCCCGCCGTCCCCGCCAGCGGCGCCCGCCCGAGCCAAGCCGCCAACTCCCCATAGGTGTCCGCCCCTTCCGGGGCATTCCGCACCTCACCGAACGGCACACCCTCGCCGCGTCGATCCGTCGGCAGCGCCTGGTGCGCGACGCCGAGCGCGAACCGGGCCAGTTCCTGGTCGAGTTCGAGCGGCCAACCGAGCGCCTCGGACAGATCCCAGGTGTGGGTCACGGCCTCCATCACGGCCCCGGAGAGCGCGGCCCGCCCTGGGACATCGCCCCACGGCACCCGCACCGGCGCGTCCAGGCGCGCGTCGTCCGCCCAAGCGTCCAGCGTGGCCGGCCTGACCTTCTCGTAGGCCGCGCTCCAGGCGTCGTCCATTACGTCGTCGGCGAACGACGGCATGGCGAGACCGTCGCCGCCCTCGCCGACGACCTGGAAGCGCCGGGTGCCGCCGACGATGTGCGAGAGGAGCCTGCGTACGTCGTACTCGTCGCAGGGCGTGGCGGCTTCGAGCTGCTCGGGGCGCACGGTGGCGATCAGCGCCGCCAGCTGGCCGGTGGCGCGGTCGAAGAAGGGGCGGGGGTCGGGAGAGGCGTTCATGGCTGTCTTCTTTCGTCGACCGGTTGCGTCGAAGGACACTCTCACCGCAAAACCTGACACCCGCCGTCAGCTTTTTCCGTCATCCTTGGCGACGTGAAATCCGACCGGCTCCTCTCGATCCTGCTGCTGCTCCAGACCCGCGGCCAGGTCCCCGCGCATGAACTCGCCGACCGCCTCGAAGTCTCCGTACGCACCATCTACCGCGACATCGAGGCCCTGTCCTCGTCCGGCGTCCCGGTGTACGCCGAGCGCGGCAGGCACGGCGGCATCGCGCTGCTTCCCGGCTTCCGTACGGACGTCACGGGGCTGACGCAGGACGAGTCGCGGGCCCTGTTCATCCTTGCCGCGCAGGGCGCGCACGCCGCGCTCGGACTCGACGCGGCGCTCGGCTCCGCGCTGCGCAAGGTCATGGCCGCGCTGCCTGAACCACACCGTCCCGCCGCCGAGTTGACGAGCCGTCGGATTCTCGTCGACTCGGCGCGCTGGATGCCGGGGGTCCGCGGGTCAGGTCCGGCCGCCGTCGACCTGGACGTGCTGCAGGACGCCGTCTTCGCCGACCGGCGGCTGCGCCTTCGCTACCGGCACAGCGGCGACACGGAGCCGAGCACCTACACCGTGGACCCCTACGGCCTCGTGTCGAAGGCGGGCGTCTGGTATCTGGTCGCGGACCGGCGCGGCGCCCCGCAGCTGTTCCGCGCCGACCGTGTGCAGTCGGCGACCCGCACGGACGCGCCCGTCAAGCGCCGCCCTGGCGTCGAACTGGCCGACATCTGGGGCGTGTTGAAGCGTCAGGTCGAGGACCGTCCGGTGGGCGTGGAGGTGACGGCGCGGGTGTCACGGGACCGCTTCGCGCTGTTCCTGCGCCTCAACGGCCATCGGGTCGCCGCACACCCCGAGGACGACGGGGAGAGCGAGTGGATCACCGTCCGTCTCGGGTACGGAGTCCTGGGCGAGGTCTGTACGCTGCTTCCGTTCGCCGCCGGAGTGGAAGTCCTCTCGCCGCCCGAGGCCCGCGCTGAGCTGGCACGGGCCGCCGCGGCCGTCACGGAGCTGTACTGAGACGTTCCGGACGCAGGAAACGGCTCAGCTCGCCGGTGAGTTCGGCGGGTGCGTCCTCCTGTACGAGATGTCCCGCGCCCTCGATCAGGCGCAGCTCGGCGCCGGGGATCAGCTTGGCCAGCTCATGGCCGCGCCGGACAGGGATCCAAGTGTCGTCGGTGCCCCAGCAGATGAGGACGGGCAGTGCCAACTCCCCGTACCGGCCCTGGATTTCGTCCGTGTACCGCTGGTCGTTCTGCTCGATCTGCCGGTAGAAGGCGGGCCTGCCCTCGTCCGTGCACCAGGGTTCTACGAGCCGGTCGAGCACCGCCGGGTGCAGCCCGCGGTGGCTCGCCGATGCGACGTACTCCCGTACCAGCGCCTCGTGAAGGGCGGGCGGCAGCTGGGCGAAGACGTCGGCGTGCGCGCCGAGCAGGCGGTAGGTGGGGGAGCCCCAGGGGGCGAGCGCCACCGGGTCGACGACGGCGAGGCGGTCGTAGCGGGCGCCGTGCAGGAGGTGCGCGCGCAGGGCCACGCAGCCCCCGAAGTCATGCGCCACGACGGCGGGCCGCTCCAGGCCCCAGTGGGCCAGGAGTCCGGTCAGGACGCGGGCCTGCGCGGCCAGGGACACGTCCTGCCCCGCGGCCATCTCCGAGGTGCCGTAGCCCGGCAAGTCCCAGGCGTACACGCGGTGTTCGCGGGAGAGGGCGCGGGCGACACCGCGCCAGACGTACGACGAGAAGGGGGTGCCGTGGACCAGGACGACCGGTGGCGCGTCCTCGGGGCCGACGGCGGTCCAGCGGACGGTGCCGGTCGGCCCGGCGAAGCTGTGGTCGAGCGTCCAGTCACGGTCGGTCGTCATGGGCGTAAGGCTAGTCGTCCAGCCAGTGGTGGCGTCCGAGGGACACCAGGCGCAACTGGCGGCGGGCCCGGTCCGCGACCCGCTCCTGGGCGTCGGGTGCCGCTTCCAGGAGTGCGGACGCGGTCATCACCATGTGGTCGACGTACATACCGGCCAGCATCAGGAGGTCGTCCTCGTCCCAGCCCGCCGCCTCCGGCTCCTGGGCGAACTGGTCCTTCACCTCCTGCGCGAACAGGGCGAGTTGATCGCCGATGGCGGACCGCACCGCCTGTACGCCGCCGTGCAGCTCGCGGGAGATGAAGCGGACGTGGGCGGGGTGCGTGCGCACATAGGTGACGATCAACTCGACCGCGGCCGCGATGCGTTCCTCGCCGTCACCGGTCGCGGAGAGCAGGGCTGCCAGTGTCGTGTGCAGGCTGCCGAGCGCCTCCTCGACCAGGGCCACGCCCAGATCGTCCATGTCGCGGAAGTGCCGGTAGAAGGCGGTGGGCGCCACGCCCACGGCACGGGTGACCTCGCGCAGGCCCAGGCTGCTCAGGCTCTGCTCCTCGAGCAGCTGGAGCGCCGCGTCGAGGAGCGCCTGCCGGGTCTTCTGCTTCTGGGCCTGCCGGATGCCGAGAGTGTGACTCATGCCATGCAGTTAACAACTGTTCTCTGAGATTGGGAAGCCGGTGCGGTAGTAGACTCCTCAGTCAGTGAACACTTGTAACCACAAACGTTCACCGAACACCTCACACGAGTTCACCGAAGCACCTCACGCGAGAGGCATCCCATGCTTTTCCTCGTCGCCGCCCTCCTGCTGCTCGGCGTCGCCATGGGTTCCGTGGCGCACGCGCCGCTCCCCGTCACCCTCGTCGCCGCGGCCGTCATCGGCGTCTGGCTCCTGATCTTCGCGATCCGTGAGCGCCGCGGTCAGCCGGGCCACCACTGATCCGTACGACACCTGCAAGGAGTCGCACCATGGAACTCACCGTCACCACCAACCCGCCCGCCCGGCGCGAGGCCGACTCGATGGCCGTCGCCTCGTTCGTGCTCGGCCTGCTCGGGCTGCTCGTCCTGAATCTCTTCCTCGGCCCCGTCGCGATAGTCCTCGCCGGCCTCGCGCTGCTGCGCGGCACCAGCCGTAAGGGGCGTGCCGTGCTCGGCCTCGGGCTCGGCGTGGCCGATCTCGTCGTCCTCGCCGCGCTCATGTCCATGGACAACACCGTGTCGTGGGGTCTCGCCGGCTGACACCGCTTGGACGCGGGCGGTGCCATGGCTCGTAGAATCGTGCGCACCATGGCCTACCTCGACCACGCAGCGACCACTCCGATGCTTCCGGAGGCGATCGCGGCGATGACCGCCCAGCTCGCCGTCACCGGCAACGCCTCCTCATTGCACGCCGCTGGGCGCCGGGCGCGACGCACCGTCGAGGAGGCCCGCGAGACGCTCGCCGAGTCGCTCGGCGCGCGCCCCAGCGAGACCGTCTTCACCGCGGGCGGCACCGAGGCGGACAACCTCGCCGTGAAGGGCCTCTATTGGTCCCGGCGCGACGCCGAACCTGCGCGCACCCGTGTGCTCGCGAGCCCCGTCGAGCATCACGCCGTCCTGGACGCCGTGCACTGGCTCGGCGAACACGAGGGCGCCACCGTCGAGTACCTCCCCGTCGACCGGTACGGGCGCGTGCACCCCGAAGCCCTGCGCGAGGCGATCGAGCGCGACCCCGCCGATGTCGCGCTCGCCACCGTCATGTGGGCCAACAACGAGATCGGGACGATCCAGCCGATCCGTGAACTGGCCGACGTGGCAGCGGAGTTCGGCATTCCGTTGCATGCCGACGCGGTGCAGGCCTTCGGGCAGGTGCCCGTCGACTTCGGGGCGTCCGGGCTCGCCGCGATGACCGTGTCCGGCCACAAGATCGGCGGTCCGTACGGCATCGGCGCGCTGCTCCTCGGCCGCGAGTACAGCCCTGTCCCCGTGCTGCACGGCGGCGGGCAGGAGCGGCATGTGCGCTCCGGGACGCTGGACGTGCCCGCGATCGCCGCGTTCGCCGTGGCGGGGCAGCATGCCGCCGCGCAGCGCGAGTGGTTCGCCCGCGAGATCGGCGCCCTGCGCGACGAACTGGTCGCCGCGGTGCGCGCGGCGGTTCCGGAGGCGATCCTCGGGGGCGACCCGGTCGACCGGCTGCCCGCCAACGCGCACTTCACCTTCGCCGGTTGCGAGGGCGACTCCCTGCTTCTGCTGCTCGACGCCCAGGGCATCGAGTGCTCCACCGGCTCCGCGTGCACGGCCGGCGTGGCCCAGCCGAGCCACGTCCTGCTCGCCACCGGCACCGACCCCGACCTGGCCCGCGGCACGCTCCGTTTCTCCCTGGGGCACACGTCCACGAAGGCCGACGTCGACGCGGTGGCGCGGGCGATCGGCCCTGCGGTGGAACGGGCGCGGACGGCGGGGCTGAGCTAGGCCGCCCCGATCCGTCTCGATCGGTCTCATCCGCTCCGGCCGAACGGGGCTGTATCCGGCCGAATTGAGCCGAACCGTGTGGTTCCGCGCCGATCCGGTCCGATCAGGACCGGCCGGGAGCCGGATAGGTCACATCCTTGGAACCGCCCAGGAATCCGGCCCGAGTTGATGGCGTTCTGGGTGGATATGGAAGTGGCCGACCGTCGGAGCGCGATACGACGTAGACATTCCACCGATCTATGCTTGCCGCTCGCGAGTCCGCTCCGCGCGTTCGGGGCTGCACGACGACCCCCTCATGGAGTTCACATTGAAGGCGAACCTCCGCTCTCGCATCGCCGCGCGGCTCGGGCGCATCTACCTCTCCCGGATCCAGCGGAACGGGATCAGCTCATCGACGATCGCGCGGCTCCCCGAGCCGCTGCTCGCGCCGATGCGCCGCGACGGGCTCGACCCGGTGGCCGGTCTCACCGCCAAGCAGGCGGAGCAGCCGATCTACCAGGTGCCGCTGCCGTTCGGCATGGACGCCTGGGTCGTCACGGGCTACGACGAGGTCAAGGCCGTACTCGGCGAGACCGACGGCTTCAGCAACGACTTCACGAACCTCGCGGGCAACGCGGGCGTCTCCGAGGAGCAGAACCCCGGCGGCCTCGGCTTCAGCGACCCTCCGGTCCACACGCATCTGCGGCGCATCCTCACGCCCGAGTTCACGATGCGCAGGCTGCGGCGTCTGACGCCCCGGATCGACGCCATCGTCGAGGAGCGGCTCGACGCGATGGCCGCATCCGAAGGACCCGTCGACCTCGTGGAGTCCTTCGCGCTGCCGATCCCCTCGCTCACGATCTGCGAACTGCTCGGCGTGCCCTATGAGGACCGCCACGACTTCCAGCAGCTGGCCATGGAGCGCTTCGACCTCTTCGCCGGGGCGACCGCGCCGTTCGGCGCCATATCCGCCTCGCTGTCCTACTTCAGGGACGTCGTCAAGAAGCAGCGCGAGAACCCGGGTGACGGACTCCTCGGCATGATCGTCAAGGAGCACGGCGACACGGTCGACGACGAGGAGCTCGCCGGCCTCGCCGACGGCATCCTGACCGGCGGCTTCGAGACCACCGCGAGCATGCTGGCCCTCGGCTCGCTGCTCCTGCTTCAGCACCCCGACGCCGCCGCACGGCTGCGTGACGACGACGCGGCGGCCTCCCCCTTCGTGGAGGAGGCGCTGCGCTACCTGACCGTCGTGCAGGTGGCCTTCCCGCGGTTCGCCCGCGAGGACATCGAGATAGCCGGGGTGCGCATCCCCAAGGGCGACCTCGTCCTGTGCTCCCTCAGCGGCGGCAACCGCGACGCCAAGTACACCGCGGACGGCGGCGGCTTCGACCCGGACCGCAAGGCCTCGGGGCATCTCGCCTTCGGGTACGGCATCCACCGCTGCATCGGCGCCGAACTGGCCCGCATGGAGCTGCGCGCCGCCTACCCGGCCCTGGTGCGGCGCTTCCCGGAGATGCGCCTCGCCGTCGCCCCCGACGACCTCGCGTTCCGCAAGCTGTCCATCGTTTACGGCGTGGAGTCGCTGCCCGTGCACCTTCGGTGACGCGGGTCGGGACCTGCCCTGAGGCCGGTCAGGCGAGGGCGGTGCGGGCGTCCCGGACGAGCCGTATGTACCGGTCCCAGTCCCAGTGCGGACCGGGATCGGTGTGGTCGGTGCCCGGCACCTCCACGTGCCCGATGATGTGCTCCCGGTCGACAGGGATGTCGTACCGCTTGCAGATTCCCGCCGTGAGCCGAGCCGACGACGCGTACATGGCGTCCGTGAACGAGGCCTTCTTGTCGACGAAGCCCTCGTGCTCGATGCCGATGCTCCGTTCGTTGTAGCCCTTGTTCCCGGCATGGAACGCCACGTCCAGCTCGCGGATCATCTGGGCGACATGCCCGTCCTTGCGCACCACGTAGTGCGCGGCCGCTCCGTGGGCCGGGTCCTTGAACACCCGCAGCGCCGTCGCGTAACCGCCCTGGACCACGTGGATGACGACCATGTCGATCTCGTAGTCGTCGGGGCGGTCCGCGCGACGCCAGTTGTAGTCGGACGCGGCGACCCACTGCGCGCCCTTGGCGTCGACCTCGCCCTCCTTGCGCTTCTTGACCACGCCGGGCAGCCGCCACCACAGCCGACCGAGCTCGTCCGAGGCGAGCGCGCCCGCGCCGACGGCCGCCACCGCGCCGCCGATCAGCAGCGTCCGCCGGTTGACGCCCCGGCGCCCGCGCTCCGCTGCCGTGTCCTTTTCTTCCCCCATGTGATCGTCAACGCTTACTCACGGGCGCCTGGTTCCCACGGCCCCGTACCCTGTTAGAGCTATGACTGAGACCCAGACCCCGCAGCGCCCCCGCCCCCTTCGCGTACTCGCCGCCATGTCCGGCGGCGTGGACTCCGCCGTCGCCGCCGCCCGGGCCGCCGAAGCGGGGCACGACGTGACCGGAGTGCACCTGGCGCTCTCGGCGAATCCGCAGTCGTTCCGCACAGGCGCGCGTGGCTGCTGCACCATCGAGGACTCGCGTGACGCCCGCCGCGCCGCCGACGTCATCGGGATCCCGTTCTACGTCTGGGACCTCGCCGAGCGGTTCCGCGAGGACGTGGTCGACGACTTCATCGCCGAGTACGAGGCGGGGCGCACCCCCAACCCGTGCCTGCGCTGCAACGAGAAGATCAAGTTCGCCGCGCTCCTGGACAAGGCGCTCGCTCTCGGCTTCGACGCGGTCGTCACGGGTCACTACGCGAAGGTGATCGTGAACCCGGACGGCGCCCGCGAACTGCACCGGGCCTCCGACATGGCCAAGGACCAGAGCTACGTCCTCGGTGTCCTGGACGACCGCCAGCTCGCCCACGCGATGTTCCCCCTCGGTGACACGGTCACCACCAAGGAGGAGATCCGGGCGGAGGCCGAGGAGCGCGGCCTCGCCGTCGCCAAGAAGCCCGACAGCCACGACATCTGCTTCATCGCGGACGGCGACACCCAGGGCTTCCTCGCGGATCGCCTGGGCAAGGCGGAGGGCGACATCGTGGACGCCGAAGGCAACAAGCTGGGTACCCACGAGGGTGCGTACGGCTACACGATCGGCCAGCGCAAGGGCCTGCGCATCGGCACCCCCGCCCCCGACGGCAAGCCCCGCTACGTCCTGGACATCTCGCCCGTGAACAACACGGTGACGGTCGGCCCGGTCGACGCCCTGGACGTGACGGCCCTGACGGCCATCAAGCCCCGCTGGTGCGGCGTGGCCCCCTCGGGCCCCGGCACGTACACCGCGCAGCTGCGGGCCCACGGCGGCGAGACGGAGGTGACCGCCGAGCTCGTCGACGGCACCCTGCACGTCTCCTTCGACGAGCCCGTACGCGGCGTGGCCCCCGGCCAGGCGGTCGTGCTCTACGACGGCACGCGCGTGGTGGGGTCGGCGACGATCGCGGCTACGGAGCGGGCGGCGGCGGTGGTTTAGCGGGGCCTTGCCGCCCCGCTTTCACTCCGCTGCTTCGACTTCTACTTCGTAGAAGCAGAAGTGGCCCTTGATCTGGGCCACCGCCTCCTTCGGCTCGGGGTATCCCCAGACCAGGTCATCGGCCCCGGGGAGCGACCAGTAGGAGGCCGTCCCCTTGAACGGGCAGTAGGTGGTGGTCTCCGAAGGCGTCAGCAGATCCGTGCGGACGTCCTGCGGAGGAAGGTAATAGCGCACCGGGTAGCCCGTCTCGCGCAGCAGCAGGGGGCGCCGGCTCTCCGCCACGACCTGGCCGTCGCGCACCACCCGTATGTGCTCCGAGCCCTGTTCGACGGTGATCTCGTGTCCTGCGGTCACAGTGGTCTCCTTCTCGGGGCCGAGGTTCGGACCGTACCGTGAAGCCATGAACATCTGTGTCTTCCTCTCCGCGGCCGACCTCCCCGAGCGCTACACCGGACCCGCACGCGACTTCGCCGAACTGCTCGGCAAGGGCGGCCACACGCTGGTGTGGGGCGGTTCCGAGAGCGGCCTGATGAAGGTCGTCGCCGACGGCGTGCAGGAGGCCGGCGGCCGCCTCGTCGGCGTATCGGTCGACTTCCTCGCGGCCAAGGCCCGTACGAACGCCGACGAAATGTTGATCGCCAAGGACCTCGCCGAGCGCAAGGCGCTGCTCCTGGAGAAGGCCGACGCGGTCGTGATCATGGTCGGCGGCACGGGCACGCTCGACGAGGCCACCGAGATCCTGGAACTGAAGAAGCACGGCAGGACCGACAAGCCGGTGGTCCTGCTCAACTCGGCCGGTTTCTACGACGGGTTGAAGGAGCAGTTCCGGCGCATGGAGGACGAGGGGTTCCTGCCGGTGCCGCTGACTGATCTGGTCTTCTTCGCCGAGGAGCCGGTGGGCGCCATCGCCTACCTGGAGGAGTCGGTGGGCACGCGCTGAGCCGCCTCCGCCGGGGTGGGACGATGGGCCCATGGCTACACATGTGATCACCGGGGCGGGCTCCGGCATCGGCGCGGCCGTCGCGCGCCGCCTCCACGCACGCGGCGACGACCTCGTCCTGCACGCACGGAACGCCGGGCGCGCCAAGGACCTGGCGGCACAGTTCCCCGGAGCGGCCACGCTCGTGGGCGACCTCTCCGACCCGGACAGGCTCTCCTGGGCGTTCGGCCACCAGGCCCTGCCCGACCGGGTGGACTCCCTGCTGCACATCGCGGGCGTGGTCGACCTGGGCCGGGTCGGCGATCTCACCCCCAAGTCCTGGCGCCACCAGCTCAACGTGAACCTCATCGCCCCCGCCGAGCTGACCCGCCACTTCCTGCCGCAGCTCCGTCTCGCCCAGGGGCACGTCGTCTTCGTGAACTCGGGGGCGGGCCTGAACGCGCACGCCGACTGGTCCGCGTACGCCGCCTCCAAGCACGGCCTCAAGGCCCTCGCCGACGCCCTGCGCGCCGAGGAGCACGGCAACGGCGTCCGCGTCACCTCCGTCTACCCGGGCCGCACGGCGAGCCCCATGCAGGCCAAGGTCCACCAGCAGGAGGGCAAGGAGTACGACCCCTCCCGTTTCGTCGACCCGGAGTCGGTGGCCACCACGATCCTGACCGCACTCGACCTGCCGCGTGACGCGGAGATCAACGACCTGACGGTGCGGCCCGGACGGTGAGCGAGTTCAGCTTCGGCCCGGCCACCGGCGTCGGGTCCATGCCCGGCGGCGACGCGCGCGAGGCCGCAAAGACCGTCACCGGCAGCTTCGAGACGTTTCCGTACCTGCCGGAACTGCCCGCGCGGGGGCCCGGCGCCGACATGATCGGGCGGACCGCCGGGCTGCTCGTCGACCTCTACGCGCGCGTGGAGCCCAGCGGCTGGCGCATCGGCGACCGCCCTGGCCGCGACACCCGGCGGGCCAGGGCGTGGCTCGGCGAGGACCTCGACGCGCTCGAGGAGTTCACCCAGGGGTACGAGGGGCCGGTCAAGGTGCAGGCCGTGGGGCCGTGGACCCTGGCCGCCGCCCTGGAGCTGAAGAACGGCGAGGCCGCGCTCTCCGATCCCGGCGCCTGCCGCGACCTGGCCGGATCGCTCGCGGAGGGCCTGCGCGCCCATCTCGCGGACGTACGCCGGCGCATCCCGGGCGCCCAGGTGGTGCTCCAGCTCGACGAGCCCTCGCTCATCGCCGTACTGCGCGGGCAGATCAAGACCGCGAGCGAGTACCGCACCCACCGCGCCGTGGACCGGCAGCTCGTCGAGAGCACCCTGCGGGACGTCCTCGGCGTCCTGGGCGTCGACGGGGGGCCCGCCGTCGTGCATTCCTGCGCGCCCGACGTGCCGTTCGCTCTCCTGCGGCGTGCGGGCGCCGACGCGATCTCGTTCGACTTCTCGCTGCTCACCGAGCGTGACGACGAGGCGATCGGGGAGGCCGTCGAGGCCGGCACGAAGCTCTTCGCCGGTGTCGTGCCGGGCGTGGACGGCACATTGTCAGACCCGGCCGGTAGCGTCATGGGTGTCAGGACGCTGTGGCGCAGGCTGGGGCTGAATCCGGGTTCTCTCGCGGAGTCGGTCGTGGTCACTCCGTCGTGCGGCCTCGCGGGGGCTTCTCCCGCGTACGCACGCGCGGCGCTCGCCCATTGTGTCCGGGCGGCGAGATCACTCGCGGACAACCCTGAGTAATTGGGTATGACGTAACGGGAGGACGAAACGGTGGCTGTCGAACAGCAAGGCTCTGTGCCCGCCGAGGCACGGGATCAGCATGCCCAGCTGGCCGAACAGATCGAGGAGCACCGCTTCCGGTACTACGTGAACGACCAACCGGTCGTCAGCGACGCCGAGTTCGACAAGCTCCTTCGCTCGCTCGAGGCCCTGGAAGAGCAGTACACGGAGCTTCGTACGCCCGATTCGCCCACCCAGAAGGTCTCCGGGGCGTACGAGACCGACTTCACCTCGGTCGAGCACCGCGAGCGCATGCTCTCCCTGGACAACGCCTTCGACGACGAGGAGCTCGCCGCCTGGGCCGAGCGCGTCGCCAAGGACGTCGGCACGAGCGATCACCACTTCCTGTGCGAGCTGAAGATCGACGGCCTCGCGGTGAACCTCACGTACGAGGACGGGAAGCTCACCCGCGCGGCGACCCGCGGCGACGGCCGGGTCGGCGAGGACATCACGCCGAACGTCCGCACGATCGCGGACATCCCCGACCGCCTCAAGGGCGACCGCATCCCGGCCCTCGTCGAGATCCGCGGCGAGGTCTTCTTCCCCATGGAGAAGTTCGAGGAGCTCAACGCCCGTCTGGTGGAGGCAGGCGACAAGCCCTTCGCCAACCCGCGCAACGCGGCGGCCGGTTCACTGCGCCAGAAGGACCCCAGAGTCACCGCCACGCGCCCCCTGCACATGGTGGTGCACGGCATCGGCGCCCGCGAGGGCTTCGACATCGACTGCCTGAGCCACGCCTATGAGCTGCTCCACGAGTGGGGCCTGCCCACCGCGCAGCACAACAAGGTGGTCCAAGGGCTCGACGGTGTACGGGAGTTCATCGCGTACTTCGGCGAGAACCGTCACTCCGTGGAGCACGAGATCGACGGCGTCGTCGTGAAGCTCGACGAGATCCCGCTCCAGGGCCGCCTCGGCTCGACCTCGCGCGCCCCGCGCTGGGCGATCGCCTGGAAGTACGCGCCGGAGGAGGTCAACACCAAGCTGGTCAACATCCGCGTGGGCGTCGGCCGCACCGGCCGCGTCACTCCGTACGCCCAGGTGGAGCCGGTCACCGTCGCCGGATCCGAGGTCGAGTTCGCGACGCTGCACAACCAGGACGTGGTGAAGAAGAAGGGCGTCTTCATCGGGGACACGGTCGTCCTGCGCAAGGCGGGCGACGTCATCCCGGAGATCCTCGGCCCCGTCGTCGACCTGCGCGACGGCACGGAGCGGGAGTTCGCGATGCCCGCCGAGTGCCCCGAGTGCGGGACGCCGCTGCGGCCCATGAAGGAGGGCGACATCGACCTCCGCTGCCCCAACGCCCGGTCCTGCCCCGCCCAGTTGCGCGAGCGCCTGTTCTACCTGGCGGGACGCAAGTGCCTGGACATCGAGAACTTCGGATACGTGGCGGCGGCCGCCCTCACCAAGCCCCTCGAGCCGTCCGAGCCGCCGATCATCGACGAGGGCGACCTCTTCGACCTCACCATCGAGCGGCTCCTGCCCATCAAGGCGTACGTACTCGACCAGGACAGCGGCCTGCCCAAGCGCGACCCGAAGACCGGCGAGGAGAAGGTCGCCACGGTCTTCGCCAATCAGCAGGGCGAGGCGAAGAAGAACGCCGTGTCGATGCTGGAGAACATCGCGGCGGCCAAGGAGCGCCCCCTGGCCCGCATCATCACGGGCCTCTCGATCCGCCACGTCGGACCGGTCGCGGCGGAGGCGCTGGCCCGCGAGTTCCGGTCCATCGACCGGATCGAGCAGGCCACGGAGGAGGAGCTGGCCGCCGTCGAGGGGGTCGGGCCGACCATCGCGGCCTCCCTCAAGCAATGGTTCGAGGAGGAGTGGCACCGGGAGATCCTGCGCAAGTGGCGGGCGGCCGGGGTCCGTATGGAGGAAGAGGGCGGGGGAGAGGACGAAGGACCGCGCCCGCTGGAAGGTCTCACGGTCGTCGTCACCGGAACGCTTGAGCACCACACAAGGGATGGCGCAAAAGATGCGCTGCAGACCCTCGGTGCGAAGGTGGCCGGTTCCGTTTCGAAGAAGACGGCATTCGTCGTCGTGGGCGACAACCCGGGATCCAAGTACGACAAGGCCATGCAACTGAAGGTTCCGGTTCTCAACGAGGAAGGCTTCGCCGTCTTGCTGGAACAGGGACCGGACGCGGCGAAGGAAGTCGCGCTTCCGACCGAGGAGTAGCGGTTGAAGGCCACCCGTTCAGCGCATACCAGATGCATACGGGTGGCCGGGTCGCATTCGGGCAACCGTTGTGGACCGCTGCCCGTGGAAGCCTTCTGCGGCCTACTGTTGAGGTGTGCGCCTGCCGTGACATTCAGACGCGGCTGACCGCTGGACCAAGTCCACGTGGCGTGTGCACCGCCGGCTGTGAGAGGGACGGGAATGGAACCGACCGAGAGCGCCGCCCCGGACTCCCGGCTGCGCGCGCGCCTGCGGCGCGGGCCGGGTGCGTGGTTGAGCAGACGCCGGACGCCGCGTGAGGCGGAGAGCGGCCGCGCCGCCGCGCCGGACACCACGGTCGAGCGACGCGAACGGGCGTGGAGCACGGTCGCCGGTTGCACCACCCAGGAGGTCGGATCCGCCGGTCGGGTCAACGCGGGCGAGTCCGCCAGGGACACGGTGGGCCAGGACGCAGGACAGGACGGGCGCGGCGGCCGGCGCCCGCAGTCGTGGCGGAGCGCCGACGAGCAGGGCACGGACCGCACTTCGGGCGACCGCCGGCCGGTGCTTCCGGTCGCCGTGGTGACGACGGCCGCCGTGGTGCTCGGCGCCGGCTTCTTCCACGCGTTCACCGGGCACCACGCGCTGTTCCCTTCCGGCACCGTCGGCTGGTCCCTCGCCGTCCTCACGGGCCTCATCGTCGGCCACCTCGTCGCGCTCGGCCGCGACCGCTGGTGGGGCGGCACCGGCTCGGGCGGCGCGCTCACCGTCGCCGTCCTGCTGCTTTACGGCTGGCTGCCCGCCGGGATGGTCAGCCTCACCGTCGTCGTCCTGGTCGGTGTCGCGCGCCGCCACCGCTGGCGCCAGGGCATTCTGCACGGCGCGGTCGACATCCTCGGCATCGGCGCGGGCGCCCTCGCCATGGCCGCGTTCGGCACGGTGCCTACGGCGGAGTCGCCCTGGCTGCCCGAGACCTGGGACGTGTACTCGGCGCCCGAGGTCGCGCTGGCCGCCGTCGCCTATCTCGCGGTCACCCGCGTCCTGTTGTGGTACGTCCACGCGCCGAGCACCGGCGCGCTGCCGACGGTCACCCGCACCGCCCTGGTCCGCCAGGGCCTTGTCGGTGTCGCGCTGCTCGGCATCGCCCCGTTGATCTGCGTGGTCGCCGCCTCGACGCCGCTGCTCCTGCCGCTCTTCGCGATCCCCCTTGTCGCGCTCGACTCGACGCTGTGGATCGCCCGCGCCAGGGCCGAGGAGCAGCTGCGCGACCCGCTCACCGGACTGCCCAACCGGCAGTGGCTGTTGGAGCGCACCTGGACGGCTCTGGACGATGCCGAGCGGATCGGGGCGCGGTCCGCCCTGATGCTGATCGACATGGACCGCTTCCGTTCGGTGAACGACACCCTCGGTCATCTCGCGGGCGACCGGCTGCTGTTGCAGATCGCCGACCGTCTCCGGCTCGCCCTGCCGCGTGGTGCGGAGGCCGCGCGGCTCGGCGGTGACGAGTTCGCCGTACTGCTCCCGGTGGCCGACTCCACGACGTCGGCCACCCGCGTGGCCCGCAACCTGGTCGCGGCGCTCGGCTCACCGCTCGATCTGGACGGCCTGACCCTGGTCCTGGAGGCCAGCGCGGGCCTCGCCGTCTTCCCCGACCACGCGCTCGACGCGGAGGGGCTCCTGCGGCGCGCGGACGTCGCGATGTACCAGGCCAAGCGCGACCGCACGGGCGTGGAGGTGTACGAGTCGAAGCGGGACTCCAACACGCCTGACCGCCTCGGCCTGTTGGGCGATCTGCGCCGGGCGCTCGACGCGGGCGACGTCGAACTGCACTACCAGCCCAAGGTCCGCTTCGACGGCAAGGTCGCGGGCCTGGAAGCGCTGGTGCGCTGGGTGCACCCGGAGCGCGGGAAGGTGCCACCGGACGAGTTCATCGCCATCGCCGAGTCGTCGGGGCTCATGCCGCACCTGACGGAGTACGTCCTGGAGACGGCGCTCGGGCAGGTCGCGAAGTGGCAGGCGATGGGCCTGAAGGTGCCGGTCGCGGTCAATGTGTCGCCGCGCGACGTCCACACGCCCGGTTTCGCGGGCGCGGTCGCCGCGCGCCTGGCCCGGCACGGGGTCCCCGCGGGGGCGCTGCAGCTGGAGATAACGGAGCACGTGCTCCTGGAGGACCCCCAGCGTGCCGCCGACACCCTGGCGGGCCTGACAGGCCACGGCGTGAAGATGTCCCTCGACGACTTCGGTACGGGGTACTCGTCCCTTGTGCACCTGCGGCGGCTCCCGGTGAGCGAGCTCAAGATCGACCGCTCGTTCGTGGCCCGCCTGGCCGTGGACAACGAGGACGCGGAGATCGTCCGCTGCACGGTCGACCTCGCCCACTCCCTCGGCCTCCTCGTGGTCGCCGAGGGCGTCGAGGACGACGAGACGTGGGAGCGCCTGCGGGACCTGGGCTGCGACGCCGTACAGGGCTGGCTGGTGGCCGCGGCGATGCCGGCGGGCGAGACGACGGCATGGCTGCAGGCCCGCGGCCCCCGCGGCTGGCGCCGCCCCGTCGACATCGCGGCGGAGGAACAGGCGGCGGAGGAACAGGCGGCGGCGGAGGCCGGCGCGGACATCGCGAAGTAGTCCCTGGGGTGGTCGGCGCGGGCTGGCGTGGATGTGGCGCGGACGCCGCGAAGTGACCCGCGGCGTGATCCGGGCGGCCCGATGGGGGCACCACGAGGCTGCCGGGTAATCGGGAAGGGGGTCCCCCGGCTCCTTAAGAGCTTGGGGGAGGGCGGGGAAGGCGCCGCGGAGCGGCGGAGACGACCCCGCCGCCGGGGGTGAAGAGGACCGCCCAAGCCCTCCGCATGGGGACCGGCAGGGAATCCGTTTCACGGGCATGGGGTGTGGCCCCATAGGATTGGGCCACAAACCGCACACTCACCCCTGAGGATCGCCGCATGCCTGGCATCACGCGCGAGGAGGTCGCCCACCTCGCCCGCCTTGCACGTCTGGAGCTGAAGGCCGAGGAGCTCGACCACTTCGCCGGACAGCTCGACGACATCATCGGCGCGGTCGCCCGCGTCTCGGAGGTCGCCGACCAAGACGTACCGCCGACCTCGCACCCGCTGCCGCTGACGAACGTCATGCGCGCGGACGAGGTCCGTCCGTCGCTCACCCCCGAGCAGGCGCTCTCTGGCGCCCCGGCCCAGGAGCAGCAGCGTTTCAAGGTGCCGCAGATCCTGGGGGAGGACTAATCACCATGACGGACAGCAACATCATCAAGCTCACCGCCGCCGAGATCGCGTCGAAGATCGCCTCCGGCGAGCTCACGGCCGTCGAGGTCACCGAGGCCCATCTGGCGCGTATCGAGGCCGTCGACGAGAAGGTGCACGCCTTCCTGCACGTGGACAGGGAAGGCGCTCTCGCGCAGGCCCGCGCCGTCGACGAGAAGCGCGCCAAGGGCGAGAAGCTCGGCCCGCTGGCCGGCGTACCGCTCGCGCTCAAGGACATCTTCACCACCGAGGGCATCCCCACCACCGTGGGTTCCAAGATCCTCGAGGGCTGGATCCCGCCGTACGACGCGACCCTGACGCGCAGGCTGAAGGAAGCCGACGTCGTCATCCTCGGCAAGACCAACATGGACGAGTTCGCCATGGGGTCGAGCACGGAGAACAGCGCGTACGGGCCCACCGGCAACCCGTGGGACCTCACCCGCATCCCCGGCGGCTCTGGCGGCGGCTCCTCCGCCGCCCTCGCCGCCTACGAGGCCCCCCTCGCCATCGGCACGGACACCGGCGGCTCCATCCGCCAGCCCGCGGCCGTCACCGGCACGGTCGGCGTCAAGCCCACCTACGGCGGCGTCTCCCGCTACGGCATGGTCGCGTTCTCCTCCTCCCTCGACCAGGGCGGCCCCTGCGCCCGCACGGTCCTGGACGCCGCGCTCCTGCACGAGGCCATCGCCGGGCACGACCCGCTCGACTCGACGTCCATCGACGCCCCGGTCCCGCAGGTCGTCGACGCGGCCCGCAACGGCTCCGTACAGGGCATGCGCGTAGGTGTCGTGAAGCAGTTCGCGGGCGAGGGCTACCAGGCCGGTGTCGTCCAGCGCTTCCAGGAGTCCGTGGCGCTGCTCAAGGAGCTCGGTGCCGAGATCGTCGAGCTCGACTGCCCGTCCTTCGACCTGGCGCTCTCCGCGTACTACCTGATCGCGCCGAGCGAGTGCTCGTCCAACCTGGCCCGCTTCGACGCCATGCGCTACGGCCTGCGCGTCGGCGACGACGGCACGAAGTCCGCCGAGGACGTCACCGCGCTGACCCGCGAGGCCGGCTTCGGCGACGAGGTCAAGCGCCGCATCATCCTGGGCACGTACGCCCTGAGCTCCGGCTACTACGACGCGTACTACGGAAGCGCCCAGAAGGTCCGCACGCTGATCACGAAGGACTTCGAGAAGGCCTTCGAGCAGGTGGATGTCATCGTGTCGCCCGCGACGCCCACCACCGCCTTCCCGATCGGCGAGCGCGCCGACGACCCGATGGCGATGTACCTCGCGGACGTGTGCACCATCCCGTCGAACATGGCGGGCAACGCCGCCATGTCACTGCCCTGCGGCCTTGCGCCGGAGGACGGCCTGCCCGTCGGGCTGCAGATCATCGCCCCCGCCATGAAGGACGACCGCCTGTACAAGGTGGGCGCTGCCGTAGAGGCCGCCTTCGTGGAAAAGTGGGGCCACCCGCTGCTTGAGGAGGCTCCGTCGCTGTGAGTGCCATGGCAAAGAAGGCCAAGAACTTCAAGAAGTCCAAGACCGGCGTCTATGTCTCGCTGGCCAGCACCGCCTTCGGCGCGATCAGTGTCGCGAAGCAGGCGAAGATGGCCCGCAACGACCACGACACCCTGCGTCTGATCGACGCCGCCGTGTCCGCCGCCGCCATCGCTACCGGCCTGGCGATCCTCTACCGGGAGCTCAAGCGCCTGGGCGACGACGACGTCCTGCTGGGCTGAGAGGGAAAGTTTCACCGTGACTGTCACGACTGACCTGGTGGCGTACGAGGAAGCCCTCGCGACGTACGACCCCGTCATGGGCCTGGAGGTCCATGTCGAGCTCGGCACCAAGACCAAGATGTTCTGCGGCTGCTCCACCGAGCTCAAGCAGGACGCCAACAGCCAGACCTGCCCGACCTGTCTCGGCCTGCCCGGCGCGCTGCCGGTGGTCAACGAGATCGGCGTCGAGTCCGCCATCAAGATCGGCCTCGCGCTGAACTGCGAGATCGCCGAGTGGTGCCGCTTCGCCCGGAAGAACTACTTCTATCCGGACATGCCGAAGAACTTCCAGACCTCTCAGTACGACGAGCCGATCGCCTTCAACGGCTATCTGGACGTCCAGCTGGAGGACGGCGAGATCTTCCGTGTGGAGATCGAGCGCGCCCACATGGAGGAGGACACCGGCAAGTCCACGCACGTCGGTGGCGCGACGGGCCGTATCCACGGCGCATCGCACTCCCTCCTGGACTACAACCGCGCGGGCATCCCGCTCATCGAGATCGTCACCAAGCCGATCGAGGGTGCGGGCGAGCGTGCTCCCGAGGTCGCCAAGGCGTACGTCGCCGAGCTGCGCGAGGTCATCAAGGCGCTCGACGTCTCCGAGGCCCGCATGGACAAGGGCCAGATGCGCTGCGACGTGAACCTGTCGCTGCGGCCGCACGGGCGCGAGGAGTTCGGCACACGCTCGGAGACGAAGAACGTCAACTCCCTTCGCTCCGTGGAGCGCGCGGCCCGCTTCGAGATCCAGCGGCACGCGGCCGTCCTGAACGGCGGCGGCACGATCGTCCAGGAGACCCGTCACTTCCACGAGGACGACGGCTCCACGACGTCCGGCCGCATCAAGGACAACGCCGAGGACTACCGGTACTTCCCGGAGCCCGACCTGGTGCCGGTGGCTCCCGCCCGTGAGTGGGTCGAGGAGCTGCGTGCCGGTCTTCCTGAGATGCCGCGTGTGCGCCGCAACCGGCTCCGCGAGGAGTGGGGCGTCAGCGAGCACGACATGCAGTCGATGCTCAACGCGGGAGCGGTCGACCCCATCGTCGCCACGATCGAGGCGGGCGCCGACGCGGCCGCCGCGCGGAAGTGGTGGATGGGCGAACTGGCCCGTAACGCCAATGAGTCGGGCAAGAGCCTGGAGGAGCTGCCGGTCACGCCCGCGCAGGTCGCCCGGGTCGCCGAGCTCGTCGCCAAGGGCGACCTGAACGACAAGCTGGCGCGCCAGGTCTTCGAGGGCGTCCTCGGCGGCGAGGGCACGCCGGACGAGGTCGTCGAGAAGCGTGGCCTGAAGGTCGTCTCGGACGAGGGCGCGTTGTCCACTGCCGTGGAGGAAGCGATCGCCGGTAACCCCGCGGTCGCGGACAAGATCCGCAGCGGCAAGGTCGCTGCGGCGGGTGCGCTGGTTGGCGCGGTCATGAAGGCAACCCGGGGTCAGGCCGACGCGGCCCGCGTCAAGGAACTGATCCTGGAGAAGCTGGGCGTGGAGGGTTAGCCCTCCCGGACATGGATCAGAGGGGCGGCGCGCCGTTGGGTGCGCCGCCCTTTGCGTACCCCGCAGGTGCTGATCACCGGCTCCGCCGAGTTCGTCCTCAAACGCCGGACGGGCTATTTATAGCCCCTCCGGCGTTTGAGGAGCGGGGTCCGGGGCGGAGCCCCGGTTTCGGGAAGGGGCGGGGTGGGGGAGCAACTCTCGGACGTTCACGCCCGCTTCGGCCGCAAGTCTTCACAGAGACACCGTTCCTCACTACCGTCCCAGCCGAGCAAGCCAATGGATCAGCGGAGAACCATTGGTCGTCGACTGGAGGTCGTACGTGTCCCCGGAGATATCGCGCAGGCGGCTGATGGCGGTCGGCGGTGGCGCGCTCGGTGCCGCCGCCGTCGGGTCCTTCCTGCCACCGTCGTTGCAGCAGGCACTGGCGCAGGACCGGCCCAAGGGAGGCGGCGGTCTCGACTCGATCGAGCACGTCGTCATCCTGATGCAGGAGAACCGGTCCTTCGACCACTACTTCGGGACCCTGCGCGGCGTACGCGGCTTCGGTGACCGCAACGCCGTCCAACTGCCCGGCGGCAAGAGCGTGTTCGAGCAGCCCGGCGTGCTGCGCACCATCCTGCCCTTCCCGGTCCGCGAGGCCGCCGCGGCGCAGAAGAAGGACCTGCAGTACATCGGCGCCCTCGACCACTCCTGGAGCGGCGGTGCGAAGGCCTGGCACGACGGCTGGATGGACGGCTGGATCACCGCCAAGACGGCGGCCTGCATGGCGTACTACACGCGCGACGACATCCCGCTGCACTACGAACTCGCCGACACCTTCACCGTCTGCGACGCCTACCACTCCTCCATCCACACCTCCACGAGCCCCAACCGCAACCACCTGTGGAGCGGCAGGACGGGCTTCGAGGCGAACGGCGAGCGGGCCGTCGAGAACGACGCGTACGACGAGGGCAAGCACCCCGGCTACGACTGGGGGACGTACGCCGAGCGCCTGGAGAAGGCGGGCGTGAGCTGGCAGACGTACACGGAGTGGGAGAACTTCACCGACAACCAGATCGAGTTCTTCACCACCTTCAAGGCGATTGCCAAGAAGGTCCTCGCCAAGACCGGGCTCACCTTCATGGAGGCCTTCTACGCCAAGGTCCGCGACGCCAAGGACGACGCCGAGCGCGAGAAGCTGCTCGCCACCCTGGAGGAGGGCGTCGCCACCCTCACCAAGGCGGAGAAGTCGCTCTTCGAGCGTGGCCTGCGGCGGGTTCCGACCGGCAAGCTCGCGGAGACGTTCGCCGAGGACGTCGCCGAGGGCAAGCTCGCGAAGGTCAGCTACCTGGTGCCGTCCGCGCTTGACTCCGAGCACCCCAGCGTCTCCTCGCCGATCCACAGCGCGACCATCGTCTACAAGGTCCTCGACGCGCTCGCATCGCACCCCGAGGTGTGGCGCCGCACCGCCGTCTTCATCAACTACGACGAGAACGACGGCTTCTTCGACCACGTCCCGCCGCCCGTCCCCGGCGGGGACTCGGAAGCGGAGAAGGAAGAGCGCTGGGAGGGGCGCCCGACCGGGCTCGGCGTGCGCGTCCCGATGCTTGTCGTCTCGCCGTGGACCGTCGGCGGCTATGTCTGCTCCGAGGTCTTCGACCACACCTCCGTGGTGCGCTTCCTGGAGAAGTGGACCGGTGTGCAGGAGCCCAACATCAGCGCCTGGCGCCGCAAGGTCACCGGCGATCTCACCGGTGCCTTCGACTTCAAGCGGGGCCACCGGCAGCCCGAGGTCGAGCAGCCCGGCGCCATCCCGGAGTTCAGCGGCCGCTGGGCCCCGCAGCCGCCCCTGAAGCAGTCCATGCCGGTCCAGGAGCCGGGCAGCCGCCGCGCCCGCCCGCTGCCGTACCAGCCCGACGCGGACGCGAAGCCGGCCAAGGACGGTGCTCTCACCGTGCGGCTTCGCAACGGCGGCAGCTCCAGCGCACACTTCGCGCTCTATCCCTACGCCGCCGAGTTCAAGACCCCGCTCCACCAGGACGTCGTACGCGAGGGCTCCTGGACCGTGCCGGTGGCCAAGGACGCGTACGCCTTCACGATCACGGGGCCGAACGGCTTCCGGCGCGAGTTCGCGGGCGGCAAGGACGGCAGCGCGCAGCTCGCCTCCGCGATCACCCGCCGCGAGATCCACCTCACCCTGGCCAATCGGGGCCGCGAGGAGCTCGTCTTCACGGTCAAGCCGCTCGGATACGTCGACGAGGCGGACGTCAGGTCGCGGACGCGGACCGTCCGAGTCAAGGCGGGCAGCAGCCGCACCGTCGCCTGGCCGACCGGTGACGAGCACGGCTGGTACGACGTCGAGATCACGGCCGCGGGCGAGCCCGCCTTCCGGCGGCGGCTCATGGGGCACATCGAGAACGGGCGCGCGAGCGTGTCGGGCTGACACCAAGGGGGTGTAAGGGCGCATGGGGGCTCCAAGGGGCCCTCGTGCGCTCCGCAAGCCCCTGTGAGCATCGCCACGAAAGGGACAAAAGATCTCTCCTGGCTGAGAAAGTGACTCCGGTGCTTATGTCACCGCTCATGCGTTCTTTGCTGGCTGTTCGTTTCCTTCACGGCTGTTCCCGGTAAAGATCCACGAACCGTCCCAGGGAGCCAGTCAGTGGCAGCACTCGCACGGTGGTGCGTCAAGCACCGCCTCCTCGCAGTACTGCTGTGGCTCGTGGCCCTCGGCGGCGCCGCGAGCGCCGCGGCCGTCGCCGGATCCGCGTACTCGAACAATTACGAGGTGCCCGGCACCGAGTCGGGCCGTGCGACCCAGCTCCTGAACGAGGGGTTCGACGGCCTCGGCGGCGACAGCAACACCGTCGTCTGGAAGACCGACGCGGGCACATCGGTGCGCGCGGCCGACGTCGAGCAGTCGATGACCGACGCCCTCGGCAAGATATCCGAGATGCCCGCCGTGGCCTCCGTGATCAGCCCGTACACCGGGCAGGGCGCCGCCCGGATCAGCTCCGACGGGCACATCGCGTACGCGACCGTCACCTTCCGCGAGCAGGCCGACGCCGTCGACAAGGCGGACGCACAGGCCGTCGTGGACACCGCGAAGGCCGCCGAGACGGACGGCCTCGACGTGGAGCTCGGCGGCACCGCCGTCGGCCTCACCGAGTCCAAGAGCGCCCAGACCGCCGAGATCGTCGGCGTCGCCGTCGCCGCCGTCGTGCTCTTCCTCGCCTTCGGCTCGCTCGCCGCTTCGATCCTGCCCATCGCCACCGCCCTGGTCTCGGTGGGCACGGCGTACGCGGGCATAGTGCTGCTCGGGCACTTCATGACCGTCGCGGACTTCGCGCCGATGCTGGGCACCCTGATCGGCCTCGGCGTAGGCATCGACTACGCGCTGTTCATCGTGACCAGACACCGCAAGGGCCTCAAACAAGGGCTGCCGGTGGCCGTCGCCGCCGAACGGGCGGTCGCCACCACCGGGCGCGCCGTCGTCTTCGCGGGCGCCACCGTGTGCATCGCGCTGCTCGGCATGCTCATCCTGCGCCTCAGCTTCCTCAACGGCGTCGCGATCGCGGCCTCGCTGACCGTGCTCCTCACCGTCGCCGCCTCGGTGACCCTCCTTCCGGCCCTCCTCGCGTGGATCGGGCCGCGTGCGCTCAGCCGCCGCGAGCGGCGCCGGCTCGCCGAGCACGGCCCCGCCCCGGAGCTGCCGACGGGACTCGCCGCCCGCTGGTCCGCCTTCGTGGAGCGGCACCCCAAGCTGCTCGGTGTCGTCGCCGTCGCCGTCATGGCGGTGCTCGCGCTGCCCACGCTCTCCCTGCACCTGGGCACGTCCGACCAGGGGAACAACCCGGCGTCCGCCACCACACGGCAGGCCTACGACCTGCTCGCCGACGGCTTCGGACCCGGCGTGAACGGCCCGCTGACCCTCGTCACCGACGTGGAGACGGCGGGCGACCGGCTCGCCCTCGACAACCTCGGCCAGACCCTGGAATCCACCAAGGGCGTAGCCTCCGCCGGCCCCGTCACGTACGACGAGGGCGGCACGGCCGCCTTCCTCACCGTCGTACCGGAGTCGTCCCCGCAGTCCGAGCGGACCAGCGACCTCGTCGACCGGCTCCGTGACGACGTGCTGCCGAGGGCCGAGACCGGCACCTCGCTCGATCTGCACGTCGGCGGCGTCACCGCGAGCTACGACGACTTCGCAGAGATCATCGTCGGCAAGCTGCCGCTCTTCGTGGGGGTGGTGATCGGCCTTGGCTGCGTCCTGCTCCTGCTCGCCTTCCGCTCGATCGGCATACCGCTGAAGGCCGCCGCGATGAACGTGGCCGCCGTGGCCTCCGCCTTCGGGATCGTCGTCGCGATCTTCCAGTGGGGCTGGGGCAGCGAGCTGCTCGGCCTCGGCTCGGCGGGCCCCATCGAACCCTTCCTGCCCGTGATCATGGTGTCCGTCCTCTTCGGGCTCTCCATGGACTACCAGGTCTTCCTGGTCAGCCGGATGTACGAGGAGTGGCTGGAGACCGGCGACAACCGGCGGGCCGTCCGGGTCGGCCTCGCCGAGACGAGCCGAGTGATCAACTCGGCGGCCGTGATCATGATCTCGGTCTTCCTGGCCTTCGTCCTGAGCGGCGACCGGGTGATCGCGATGTTCGGCATCGGCCTCGCCGCCGCGGTCGCACTCGACGCGTTCGTGCTGCGTACGTTGCTGGTGCCGGCGCTCATGCACATGCTGGGCGGCGCCAACTGGTGGCTGCCGCGCAGCCTCGACCGATGGCTGCCGCGCATCAGCATCGAGCCCCCGGAATGTCGTTCGAATCCGGCCGATGTGCATGCGAAGATCGCGGCCATACCCGGACAGCGGGACTCGCACAACGAGTCCGCAGACGAATCCGCACCGGGTCGGCCGAAGGAGCAGGATGTTCGGGATACCGCTGGGCGAGGGCGCTGAACTGCGGCCCATCGAGCCGTGGCAGGCGGAGGAGTTCCTCGCCCACATCGAGCGGGCGCGCGACTTCGCGGGCCCCTGGGTGCCGCTGACCGCGCTCGTGACGGACGTCGTATCGGCGCGCGAGCGGCTTCAGGCGTACGCCGACAAGCAGGCCGCCGACACCGGCCGCCTCTATGGAATCTGGTCGGACGGCACGCTCGTCGGCGGAGTCCTCTTCCGGATCTTCGACACCGCCACCGAATCCTGCGAGGTCGGGGTCTGGCTCGAACCGTCGGCGACGGGCCGCGGCCTGATCTCCAGGGCGGCGCGGGTCCTCATCGACTGGGCGGTCCACGAGCGCGGCATGCACCGCGTGGAGTGGATGGCGTCCACCGCGAACGCCCCCAGCATCGCGGTCGCGAAGCGCCTCGGCATGGCCAAGGACGGCGTGCTCCGTGAGTGCTTCCCCTGGCAGGGAGTGCGGCACGACATGGAGGTCTGGTCGGTGCTCGCTCCCGAGTGGCGGAAGGCCCGCGAGGCCCGCGAGGCGGCGGCCGCCGGGGCCTCTGCCGGTGCGGACGAGGCTCGTTAAGAAACTTCTCAGACTCCGTCCGTACGGTGCGGGGCATGGGAACCAAGACAGAGGACGAGACCGCGGCCGATGCGGCCGCAAAGCCCGCAGAGCCGGAGGCCGACGAGGCCGCGGACACCACGGACGCCACCAAGGTGGATGCCGTCAAGGCGGAGAAGACCGCCGCGGCCGAGGACGCCGACGAGCTCGACGACGCGGACCACGACGATGACCTCGTCGTGGTCGACGAGGCCGCTCCGGCCAAGTCCAGTGGCGTCTTCCAGGGAGCCGCGGCCGTCGTCTCCGCCGCCCTCGGTGTGATCGGCCTGTCCGGCGGCTGGCTCGGCACGGTCGCCGCGGCCCGCTCGAACATCGTCGGGCAGCTCGAGACCAAGCAGTCGGCGAGCGTCGCCGACCAGATCCAGGCCCTGTACGGCGACTCCTGGCAGGTCACGGCGCTGATCGCCGGAGCCTTCGCGCTCGCCGCGCTGGTCGTCGGGTTCGTCGTCCTGGTCAGGCCCGCGTTCGGCGCGCCCGACCAGGTACAGGCACCGTGGATCAAGTCGGTGGCCTGGGCGGGAGTCGCCCTGGGCGTCATCGGCCTGCTGCTCGCGATAGCGAAGTACTCGGACCTGATCTACGGGTTGCCGTCGGCGAGTTGACGGTAGTGGGGGGCCTTAGGAGGTGGGGAGCCCTAAGGCCCCCTCCCGCCCCCCTAAGGCCCCCCCACCCCCTCAAGATGCGGCACTCTCCCGATGTGCCGACCCTCCCTGGCAGACGAAAGTAAGGGCATCGCAGAGAGCGAAGCCGGTTACCGGAAGTCAGCCAGGGAGACGAAATGTTCGAGTACGAGATGCACCAGCTGCGCGCCGCCGACCTCGCCCGTGAGGCCGACCGCCGCCGCCTCCTCCGCGTGGCCCGCGAGGCCAAGGCGGACCGCGCCGGCCGCCGCTCGGCCCGCCACGAGAGCGAGGGGCGGGTGAATACGGGCCTGCGGCGCGCCCGATTCACGCGGGCCGCGTGATGAGCACGGGGGCAACTGCCCAGGGCAGAGGGATATCCCCTGCCGGATCGGCCGCCCCCTGTGCGATGCTCACGCCTGTGGAGACCAGGTCCGTAAGCCCCGTGTTCGTCGGCCGCTCCGACGAACTGGGCGTTCTGAACGACGCACTCGCCCGTGCCAAGGGGAGCACCCCCGGCACGGGCGAGCCGCAGGCGTTGCTGCTCGGCGGCGAGGCGGGCGTCGGCAAGACGCGCCTCATCGAGGAGTTCACCGCGGCGGCATGCGCGCAGGGCGCCGTCGTCGCGATCGGCGGCTGCGTCGAGATCGGCGCGGACGGACTGCCGTTCGCGCCCTTCTCCAGCGCCCTGCGCTCCCTGCGCCGCCAGCTCCCCGAAGAGTTCGACGCCGCGGCCGCCGACCAGGAGGGCGAACTGGCCCGGCTGCTTCCCGAGCTCGGTGAGGCGCCGCAGCGCCGCCGCGGCACCGACGCCCAGCACGACGAGGAGGGCATGGCCCGGCTCTTCGAGCTGACCGCCCGTCTCCTGGAGCGCCTCGCCGCCGACCGCCCGGTCGCCGTCCTCCTGGAGGACCTCCACTGGGCCGACGCCTCGACCCGTCACCTCCTCGCCTATCTCTTCCGCACGCTGCGCAGCGGCAGCCTCGTCGTCGTCGCGACCTACCGCGCCGACGACATACACCGCCGCCACCCGCTGCGCCCCCTGCTCGCCGAACTCGACCGGCTGCGCACCGTGCGCCGCATCGAACTCGCCCGCTTCAGCAGGAGCGAGGTCGCCCGCCAGATGGCGGGCATCCTTAGCGCCGAGCCCGAACAGTCCCTGGTGGACGACATCTTCGACCGCTCGGACGGCAACGCCTTCTTCGTCGAGGAACTCGCCGTCGCCTCGCACGGCAGCAGCTGCGCGAGCCTCACCGACTCCCTGCGCGATCTCCTTCTCGTCCGCGTCGAGGAGCTGCCCGAGGACACCCAGCGGGTGGCGAGGATCGTCGCCGAGGGCGGCTCGACCGTCGAGTACCCGCTGCTCGCCGCCGTCGCGGGGCTCGCCGAGGACGACCTGATCGAGGCGCTGCGGGCCGCCGTCGGCGCCAACATCCTGCTCCCTTCGCCCGACGGCGACGGCTACCGCTTCCGGCACTCCCTGGTCCGCGAGGCCGTCGGCGACGATCTGCTGCCCGGCGAGCGCTCCCGGATCAGCCGCCGCTTCGCCACCGTCCTGGAAGCCGACCCCTCACTCGTCGCAGCCGACCAGCGGGCCACCCGTCTGGCCAGCTACTGGTACCACGCGCACGACGCGGCCAAGGCGCTCCCCGCCGTCCTGCGCGCCTCCGTCGAGGCCCGCCGCCGCTACGCGTACTCCGAGCAACTACGCCTGCTCGAACGGGCGATGGAGCTGTGGGACGACGCCCCCGAAGACGTACGCCTCGAACTGCGCCCCCTCGATTACGCCGAGGTCTACCCGGCCTGCGGCTGCGATCCCGCGACCACCCCGCTGCGCTATCTCGACCTCATGGCGGAGGCCGCCGTCGCGGGCCGCCTGTGCGGTGAGCGCGAACGCGCCCTGAAGATCACCAAGCGGGCGCTGCGGCTCCTGGAGGGCGACGAGGATCCCCTGCGCGCCGCCTGGTTCTGGATCCAGCGCTCCCGCCTCACCTCGACCCTCGGCCGCGGCGACGGCTGGGCGGAGATCGCCACCGCCCAGGACCTTGTACGCGGCCTGCCCCCGTCCGAGGTGCACGCCGAGGTGCTCACCAACGTCGCCTCCTGGGGCATGCTCCACGACCCTGGCGCCGAGACCCTGGCGGCGGCCCAACGAGCCGTCGAATACGCCCGGATGGTCAAGGCCGAGGAGATCGAACTCAACGCCCGGCTCATTCTCGGCGGCCTCCTGGTCGACGCGGGCGACGTAGAGGAGGGGTTCGCCGAGATGTACGCGGTCAGGGCGCGCTGCATGGAGCCCCCGGCCCTCGTCTCCCGGATTCCCCACATCCATGTCAATCTGCCGTCCGTCCTCGAAGGCGCGGGCCGCTCCCTGGAGTCCCTGGAGGTCGGCGACCAGGGCATCGCCCTCTGCCGGAAGTACGGACTCACCGACACCGAGAGCTGGGTCCAGGTCAACAAGGCGGAATCCCTTGTCTCACTGGGCCGTTGGGACGAGGCGATGGAGGCCGCCGAGGCCGCCCGCCGTGGTGCGCTCAGCGTGAAGCCACGGGCCGGCGCCGCCCACCAGCAGGCCGTCGTCGCCCTCGGCCGCGGCGACGTGCCCGAAGCGACCACCCAACTGGCCGCCGCCCGCGCCCACTACGGCAGCCACGACCGGATGCCCCAGTACACCCTGCCCGTGGCCACCGTCGCCATCGGCATCTCGGCGGTCGACCCCGATCCCGCCTCGGGCATCACCGCAGCCCGTGCGGAGCTGGAACAGGCCATCGCCACGGGCTTCCCGCCCGGCACCCAGCGCTACGCCTGGCCGCTGCTGCTCGCCGCCGCCACCGCCGAGGCCGACACCCGCGGCCTGCCCGCCGCCGAGCCCGGCCGCACCGAGGCCATCGAACGCATCCGCCTCGCCGCCAGAAACCTCCCCTCACCCATGCCTGTCTGGATCGCCTACGAGCAGTGGGTACGCGCCGAACTCCTGCGCGCCGAGGACCGCGACACCCCCGCCGACTGGTCCGCCACGGTCACCGCACTCGAACCCCTCGACCGCCCCTACGACCTCGCCCGCGCCCGCCACCGCCTCGCCGAATCCCTCCTCGCCACCTCCTTCGCCACGGGCGCGGGAGCCGCCGGTGCGGACGCGGACCGCGAGCGCGCCGCCGGGCTGCTGCGGCAGGCCCGCGAGGTCGCCGAACGCCTTGCCGCCCGCCCTCTCGCCGAGGCCGTCGCCGGGCTCGCCCAGCGGGCCCGCCTGACCCTGAACCCCGACAGCGACGCGACGAGCACGCGCACCCACCTCACCCCCGTCGACCCCGCCGAGGCCCTCGGCCTGACCAGCCGGGAGCGCGACGTCCTCCGCCGTGTCGCCGCGGGCCGCAGCAACCGCCAGATCGCCGAGGAGCTCTTCATCTCCCCGAAGACCGCGAGCGTCCACGTCTCCAACATCCTCGCCAAGCTGGGCGTCGCCGGCCGGGGCGAGGCAGCGGCCTTGGCCCACCGCCTGCGCCTGTTCCCACCCGGCGACGAGCGGGCCGCCGGCTAGCTGACCTGCCCCTTTCCCGCCCCGGCCGGTTTCTGGCGGCCTCGCTTACGCTTGACTGCAGGATCTCGGCTCCAGGGAGGCGCAGTGTTCAACGCGATCGAGGCACTGTTCGCACCCGGGCGCAAGCACACCGACGACGAGCAGAAGCGCCTGGAGATGACCCGCGTCGACCTCAACGACGGCGACCCGGGCCGAGGGCCGATAGACCTGACGTCGGGCAAGGTGGTCGTACGCCCACCCGTCCCGTCGCCCCGCGCGGACGAGACCCCGGACCCTTGAGCTACTTCACCTCCACCTCCAGGATCTTGTCGTCCCCCTTCTCCGGCGTGCCCCGTGTGTCCGTCTCGCTGGTGACCAGCCACAGCTTGTCGCCGCCCGCCGCGAGCACCGTGCGCAGCCGGCCGTGCTCACCCTTCAGGAAGGACTGGGGCTCCACGGTCCCCTGCACGCCGAGCACCGGGATCCGCCAGAGCCGCTCGCCCCGCAGGCCCGCCATCCAGATCGAGCCCTCGGCGTAGGCGATGCCGCTGGGGGAGGCCTCGGAGGTCTTCCACTGGGCCACCGGGTTGTGGAAGCCGTCCCCTTCGTCGCCGTCTGCCTTGCCCTCGACCTTGGGCCAGCCGTAGTTGTCACCGGCCTTGATCTCGTTCAGCTCGTCCCAGGTGTCCTGGCCGAACTCCGCGGCCCAGAGCCGCTTCTCCTCGTCCCAGGCCAGGCCCTGCACATTGCGGTGGCCGTACGAGTAGACGGGGGAGTCGTCGAAGGGATTGCCGGGGGCCGGGTCGCCGTCCGGCGTCAGGCGGAGGATCTTGCCGCCCAGTGAGCCCTTGTCCTGAGCCAGATCGGTGTCGCCCGTCTCGCCCGCGCCCGCGTAGAGCATCTTGTCCGGGCCGAAGGCGATCCGGCCGCCGTTGTGGATCATGCCCTTGGGGATGCCCTTGAAGACCGTGTCGGGAGCGCCGAGCTGCTCCCCGGACGGCTTCTTCTCGTCGTACAGCATGCGGGCGATGCGGTTGTCGGACTCCGTCGTGAAGTACGCGTACACCATGTGGTCCGATGCGTACGAAGGAGAGAGCGCGAGGCCCATCAGGCCGCCCTCGCCGCCGGGGGCGACGCCGGGCACCTCGCCGAGCTCGGACTTCTTGCCTGTCTTTCCGTCGACGCGGGTGATCGTCCCCTCGTCGCGCGAGGACACCAGGAGGTCTCCGCCGGGGAGGGCTGCCAGGCCCCACGGCGACTTCAGGTCTTCGGTGAGCGTCTTGGTGACTTTCGCGGCTCCGTTCTCCGGAGGGGCGTCGGCGCGCGGCTTCCCGGTCGGTGTCCCGCTCGACTTCGCGGGGCTCGACCTGTCACTCTTCCGGTCGTCCGGCGCATCGCCCCCGGACGAGCATCCGGCCGCGAACACAAGGGCGGCAGCGGCCAATACGGCGGTCACAGCAGGTCGTTGCACGATCAGGTTCCCTTCGACGCGGCGCTTCTACTGTTCATACACCGCTCGGCCCTCGCAGGTTCCCACCTCGCCCGCATGAGATCGCGGACGCCCGGCCAGCCGGACCGGCGGACGCCCGCCCGCACCGGACCGGACGCCGACCTCAGTCCCACGACCCCAGCGCCGCGGGCAGCGCCGCGATCTCCGCCAGGTCCGCCGCGGTCAGCCGCACCGCGGCCGCCCCCGCGTTCTGCACCGCCCAGCGCTCCCGCTTGGCCCCCGGAATCGGCACCACGTGCGGCCCCTGTGCGAGCACCCACGCCAGTGCCACCTGCGCCGGCGTCGCCCCGTGCCGCTCGGCCACCCGGCGAAGCCCCACCACCAGCGGCTGATTGGCCGCCATCATCTCGGCGGTGAAACGGGGATGCCGGGCCCGCAGATCGTCCGGCTCGAAGCCCTGCCCCGGCGTCAGCGTCCCGGTGAGGAAACCGTTCCCCAGCGGCATCGCCGCAAGGAAGCCGATCCCTCGCGCACCGCACCACGGCAGCAGGGTCTGCAGCGCCTCCTGCGACCACACCGAGAGTTCCGCCTCCACGGCGCCGACGGGGAAGACCTGCTGGATCCGTTCGAGCTGACGGATCGTTCCCTCGTGCAGCCCGCTGCCCTCGCGCCGCGAGGCCCGGGCGCCCACCGCGCACAGCCCGAGCGCGCGCACCTTGCCCGCCGCGACGAGCTCGGCCATCGCGCCCCAGGTCTCCTCGATGGGCACCTCGGGATCGGCACGGTGCAGCTGGTACAGGTCGATGGTCTCGGTCTGGAGCCGCCGCAGCGAAGCGTCGCAGGCCCGCTTCACATAGCCGGGGCGGCCGTTGGCGACGATGTGCTGCTCGCCGACCAGGAGCCCGCACTTGGTCGAGACGAAGGCCTCGGCACGGCGCCCTTTGAGCGCGCGCCCCACCAGGTGCTCGTTGGTGAACGGCCCGTACATGTCCGCCGTGTCCAGCAGCGTCGAGCCCTGGTCGAGCGCCGCGTGCACGGTGCGCAGCGACTCCTCGCCCCGCTGCCGCGAGCCCGTGTAGGCCCAGCTCATCGGCATGCAGCCGAGTCCGATCGCGCCCACCTCGAGCGCTGCGGCGCCGATCGTCCTGCGGTCCACCTGGCCGTGCCCCCCACCTCTGTCCTAGCGGTCACCAACGTAACCTCTGCGGCCCTGGACCCGGCGTGCGGCCTGTGCGCATTAGCCTCCTGACCATGACGACAGATGTATGGCTCCCCTTTCCCGCCGACGAGATCGAGGGCCTGCCCGGCGCGTCCGACGCCGGGCTCAACTACCGCTACTGGGACGGCGGTCCGGAGTTTCCCGCGGATCCGGCCGACTGCGTCTTCTACGCGGTGCCCTACATGAAGGGCACGGAGATCGCCGTGCGCCCGCTGCCCGGGATGACGTCCCTGAGCGTCGTGCAGACGCTCACCGCGGGCATCGACCACGTGGAGCCCGGGCTCAAGTTCCTCGCGCCCGGCGTGCGGTTGTGCAATGCCAGGGGTGTCCACGAGGCGAGCACGGCAGAGCTCGCGCTCACGCTGATCCTCGCCTCCCTGCGCAACATCCCCGGATTCGTGGAGGGGCAGCGCAAGGAGGAGTGGCGGTCCGGGTTCTATCCGGCGCTTGCCGACAAGTCCGTACTGATCGTGGGCTACGGATCGATCGGTTCCGCCATCGAGGACCGGCTCGCTCCCTTCGAGTGCGCGCGGGTGGCGCGCGTCGCGCGCTCCGCCCGTGCCACGGAGCGCGGCCCCGTGCACCCGCTCGCCGACCTGCTGTCGCTGCTGCCCGAAGCCGACGTCGTCGTTGTCTCCACGCCCCTCACCGACACCTCCCGTGGCCTGGTGAACGCCGCATTCCTGGCCCGCATGAAGGACGGCGCACTCCTGGTGAACGTGGCCCGCGGGCCCGTCGTCGACACCAAGGCGCTCCTCGCCGAACTGGAGAGCGGCCGGATCACCGCCGCCCTGGACGTCACCGATCCGGAACCGCTGCCCGCAGGCCATCCCCTGTGGCACGCTCCTGGAGTGCTCATCAGCCCGCACGTGGGCGGATCGACCTCCGCCTTCCTGCCCCGCGCCAAGCGCCTGCTCGCCGCGCAACTGACCCGGTACGCGGCCGGGGAGCCCCTCGACAACCTCGTACTGACAACCCAGTAAAGGGCGTTGACGAACCTTTCGAGCACGCTCCGCACCCGCGCGCGTGCGCCCCGTGTCCGCATTGCCGTCGACGGTCACTGAGCGTAGAGAGACTATGTCCCTGAGTGACGAGACTGGTGTATCGTCCCGACAGGGGCTGCGCCGTGGACCGTTCGGCGCCGGGGACGAGACAGCAGACTGTGAGGGGGGCGACGGGCGATGCACGGCCAATGGGCGAATGATCCGACGCGGCGAGGCCGCCGGCGGCGACTCTCACGCGCACCCGCTCGCATGCGGACGCGCTGCCGCCACACACACCACGACCCGCGGTCCCGCACCCACGGGAGGCGGACGGACACGGCGGAGGCGGCGCGGACCAGGGCGGCCCGGTGAGCACCCGCCCGTCTCCCGCCACCGTCCTGGAGGGCGGTGCAGGCGTGACGACGGCGCCGCTGCCGCCCCGAGCGCCGCTGACCCGCCGCCCCGCACCCGGTGGCGGTTCCGGCCTCGTCTCGCAGATCGTGCTGCTCGTGGTCTGCGGCGGGTACGCGACGGGCGCCGCGATCGGCTGGGGATCGAGCCGAGCCGCCCTGATCATGGGCGACTTCGGACTGAGCGTCGCCGCCGCGACCGCCGCGGTCTCCTGCTTCCGCTACTCCCGCACCCGCCGCAGCCGCTTTCGACCCGCGTGGCTGCTGTTCGCGCTCTCCTCCGCGATGGCGGCCCTGGGCAACGCCGTGTGGGGCTGGTACGAGGTCGTCCTCGAGGAGCCCGTGCCGAGTCCGGGCCTCGCGGATCTCTTCTTCCTCTGCTTCGCGCCGCCCGCCATCATCGGCCTGCTCGTGCTGGCCAAGCGCCCGGTGACCAGGGCCGGTTGGGTCTGCCTCGCGCTCGACGCCTGGCTCATCGGCGGCTCACTGCTCACGCTCTCCTGGAGCCTGGCGCTCGCGCACACCGCACAGTTCGAGGGCCAGAGCGTCGCGCACGCCGCCCTCTCGCTCGCTTATCCGCTGCTCGACATCGCGCTGGTCAGCATGGTCCTCGCGCTGCACTTCAGGCGATCGTCCACCAACCGCACGGCGGTGAACACGGCGATCGGCGCCCTCGCGCTGACCGTCATGTGCGACGCGATGTTCACCTCGCCGCTGCTGCACGCCAGTTACCGCTCGGGGCAGATGCTGGACGCCGGCTGGTTCGCGGGATCGCTGCTCCTGGCGTACGCACCCTGGGCGACGCCCCGCCACCGGCACGGGGACGACGGGCACCACGCGCGCGTGGAGTGCGAAAGCGCCCCGCAGGCGACGCGGGCGGCCGCCACGCGCCCCATCGCAGGTTCGCTGGCCGCCCTCACGCCGTATCTGGCCGCCGCCGTCTGCACGTTGGGGATTCTCTACAACGTGCTGAACGGCCGCAGCGTCGACGAAGTCGTGCTCTTCACCGCGGGCACGGTCGTCCTCGCCCTCGTCGTGCGCCAGGGCATCATGCTCCTCGACAACATCACCCTCACCCAGGAACTGGCGCAGAAGGAGAACCACTTCCGCTCCCTGGTACAGGGCTCGAGCGACGTCATCATGATCGCCGCTCCGAACGGCATACTCCGCTATGTCAGCCCGGCCGCCGCGGGGGTCTACGGCCGGGAGGCCGAGGAGCTCGTCGGCTCCGAACTCGCCTCGCTCATGCACCCCGAGGACCTGGGCCGCGTGGTCCACGAGGTCCGCAGATTCCTCGCCGCGAACCCCCTCGAAGAGCCCACGACCCGCATCGAGTGCCGCTTCAAGTCCGGCGACGGCGACTGGCTGAACGTGGAGTCCACGGTCAACCGCCACCAGGGCGGGCTCATCTTCAACAGCCGGGACGTCACCGAACGGGTGCGTCTCCAGGCGCAGTTGCAGCACAACGCCGAGCACGACCCGCTCACCGACCTGCCCAACCGCGCCCTGTTCACCCGGCGCGTGGGCCAGGCGCTGACCGGCCGCAGAGTGACCGACCGCGGTACGGCCGTGCTCTTCATCGACCTGGACGGCTTCAAGGCGGTCAACGACACCATCGGCCACCAGGCAGGCGACGAGCTGCTCATCCAGGCGGCCCGCCGCCTTCATGAGGCCGTCAGGTCGGGTGACTGCGCGGCCCGGCTCGGCGGCGACGAATTCGCCGCGCTGATCGTCGGCGACGGCACGCGCGACCAGGCCGCACGCGAGCAGCACATCTACGAACTCGCCGACCGCCTCAGAATCACCCTCTCCCAGCCCTACGCCATCGACGGCAACGACGTGCGCGTTGCGGCGTCCATCGGCGTCGCCTTCGCCGAACCAGGCATCAATGCGGGCGAGTTGCTGCGCAACGCCGACCTCGCGATGTACCGCGCCAAGGCCGCGGGCAAGGGCCGCGTCGAGCTGTACGCACCGCAGATGCAGGCCGATGTCGTCCGCAAGGCGGAGCTGGCCACACGGCTGCGCACCGCCCTGCACGACGGCGAGTTCGCGCTGCTCCACCAGCCCGTGGTGTCCCTGGACGACGGGCGCATCACCTGCGTCGCCGCCCAGGCCCGCTGGCGCTCGGCGCAGGGCATCCTCTTCACGCCCGCCGAGTTCCTGCGCGTCGCCGACACCACGGACGCCCAGGAGAGCGCCCGCACCGCCGAGCTGGGCCGCTGGACGCTCGAGGAAGCCGTCGAGCAGGCCGCCGAGCGGGGCCGCACGGGCCACGCGGCGCCCATCGCCGTGCGGATGAGCGCGCGCCGTCTGCTCGACCGCTCGATGCCGCTCGGCTCCATCGAGGCGCTCCTGACCCGGCACGGCCTGCCCTCCGGGGCGCTGGTCATCGAGCTCGCCGACAGCGACCCCCGGGTGCCGCTCGACGATCTTGAGCGCCGGCTGACCACGCTGCGCAGGCTCGGCGTACGCATCGCCCTGGACGGCTTCGGCAACGGGTACGCGGCCATCACCGCACTGCGCAGGCTCCCCGTGGACGTACTGAAACTGGACCGCAGTCTCATCGAGGGCGTCGTCGAGTCCGCGCGGCTGCACAAGATCACATCCGGCCTTCTTCGCATCGCGAGCGACCTGGGCCTGCTCTCCGTGGCCGACGGCGTCGATCTGCCGGAGCAGGTCATCGCCCTGCGCGCGATGGGCTGCACGCATGGACAGGGCATGGCGTTCTCGGGGCCCCTCGACGAGTACCGGCTGCGCCGCGCGCTGTCCCTCGGGCGGTATCCGGTGCCGCACGGGCCGGTCGAGCCGGTCCTCGCGGGCGGCCCATCGGGCGTCTTCGGAGGAGGTGCCGAGCCCTACGCCCGCTCACATAATGAGACTCCCGTCCCACCTACTTGACAGGCACAGCGTGCCGGGGAGAGGGTCAGTGCCATGCGCACCCGAATTCTCGTACTTGGAAAGCGCGTCGGCTGAAGCTGGGACTCACCGGTCCGAACACCGGAATCCCTGCGACCGCTCCCGACGCGCTCCCCTCGCTTGCCTCACGGCACGAGGGGTTTTTTGTTGCACTGGCACCCGCCAAACCACCGCAAACACCCCGCAAAAACCCTCAGCTTCGAGAAGAGAATGCCGATGACCGAGCAGGCCACCGGGGCCCACCATCCGCAGCCGCGGCCCCGTTCCGGAGGACAGCAGTCCGCCCCCGTCGAGCACGTGACGGGTGCGCAGTCCCTCATTCGTTCTCTCGAGGAAGTCGGGGCCGACACGGTATTCGGCATCCCCGGCGGCGCCATCCTTCCCGCCTACGACCCGATGATGGACTCCACCCGCGTCCGTCACGTCCTGGTCCGGCACGAGCAGGGCGCGGGCCACGCGGCCACCGGTTACGCGCAGGCCACCGGCAAGGTCGGGGTGTGCATGGCGACGAGCGGCCCCGGTGCCACCAACCTCGTCACGCCGATCGCAGACGCCCACATGGACTCCGTCCCCATGGTCGCGATCACCGGCCAGGTCGCCTCCAAGGCGATCGGCACGGACGCCTTCCAGGAGGCGGACATCGTCGGCATCACGATGCCGATCACCAAGCACAACTTCCTGGTCACCAAGGCCGAGGACATCCCGGCGACGATCGCCGAGGCCTTCCACATCGCCTCGACGGGACGTCCGGGCCCGGTCCTCGTGGACATCGCGAAGGACGCGCTGCAGGCGCAGACGACCTTCTCCTGGCCGCCGCAGCAGGACCTGCCCGGCTACCGCCCGGTGACCAAGCCGCACGCCAAGCAGATCCGCGAGGCCGCCAAGCTGATCACCGCGGCCAAGCGCCCGGTCCTGTACGTCGGTGGCGGTGTCCTGAAGTCCCACGCCACGGCCGAGCTGAAGGTCCTGGCAGAGCTCACCGGAGCGCCCGTCACCACCACACTGATGGCGCTCGGCGCATTCCCCGACAGCCACCCGCTGCACGTGGGAATGCCGGGCATGCACGGTGCGGTCACCGCCGTCACCGCGCTGCAGAAGGCCGACCTGATCGTCGCCCTCGGAGCCCGCTTCGACGACCGTGTCACCGGAAAGCTGGACAGCTTCGCCCCGTACGCGAAGATCGTCCACGCCGACATCGACCCGGCCGAGATCGGCAAGAACCGCGCCGCGGACGTGCCGATCGTCGGGGATGCCCGCGAGGTCATCGCCGACCTGATCCAGGCCGTCCAGGCCGAGCACACCGCAGGACAGAAGGGCGACTACAGCGCCTGGTGGAAGGACCTCAGCCGCTGGCGCGACACGTACCCGCTGGGCTACGACCAGCCCGAGGACGGCTCGCTCTCCCCGCAGCAGGTCATCGAGCGCGTCGGCAAGCTCGCCCCCGAAGGGACGATCTTCGCGGCGGGCGTGGGCCAGCACCAGATGTGGGCCGCCCACTTCATCGACTACGAGCAGCCCGCCACCTGGCTCAACTCGGGCGGCGCCGGAACGATGGGCTACGCGGTCCCGGCCGCGATGGGCGCCAAGGCCGGACAACCGGACCGCACGGTCTGGGCGATCGACGGCGACGGCTGCTTCCAGATGACCAACCAGGAGCTCACCACCTGCGCCCTGAACAACATCCCGATCAAGGTCGCCATCATCAACAACGGCGCCCTCGGGATGGTCCGCCAGTGGCAGACGCTGTTCTACAACCAGCGCTACTCCAACACCGTCCTGCACGCGGGCCCGGAGGGCGAGACCCCGCCCAACAAGGGCACCCGCGTCCCGGACTTCGTGAAGCTGTCGGAGGCCATGGGCTGCGTCGCCCTGCGCTGTGAGCGCCCCGAGGACCTCGACAAGGTCATCGCGGAGGCCAACGCCATCAACGACCGCCCCGTCGTGGTCGACTTCATCGTCCACGAGGACGCCCAGGTCTGGCCGATGGTCGCCGCCGGCACCTCGAACGACGAGGTCATGGCCGCCCGCGGGGTCCGCCCCGACTTCGGCGACAACGAAGACGACTGAGACCGAGAGCGAAAGAGAGACCAAGAGTCATGTCCACCAAGCACACGCTCTCCGTCCTGGTCGAGAACAAGCCCGGTGTCCTCGCCCGGATCACCGCCCTGTTCTCCCGCCGCGGCTTCAACATCGACTCCCTGGCCGTGGGCGTCACCGAGCACCCCGACATCTCCCGCATCACCATCGTGGTGAATGTCGAGGACCTGCCGCTCGAACAGGTCACGAAGCAGCTCAACAAGCTCGTCAACGTCCTGAAGATCGTCGAACTCGAGCCGGCCGGGGCCGTGGCGCGCGAACTGGTTCTCGCCAAGGTCCGCGCCGACAACGAGACGCGCTCGCAGATCGTCGAGATCGTCCAGCTGTTCCGCGCCAAGACCGTGGACGTCTCCCCGGAGGCCGTCACCATCGAGGCGACGGGCAGCAGCGACAAGCTGGAGGCGATGCTCAAGATGCTGGAACCCTTCGGCATCAAGGAGCTCGTCCAGTCCGGCACCATCGCGATCGGCCGCGGCTCACGCTCCATCACGGACCGCAGCCTGCGGGCGCTCGACCGGTCGGCCTGAAACCGATCCCGGGCGCGCCCGCATAGCGAGACCTGAAAACTTTCCTCCCCCCACCCGCCGTACGGTGGGTCGCAACACCAGCACACATAGGAGATTCCCAGTGGCCGAGCTGTTCTACGACGACGACGCCGACCTGTCCATCATCCAGGGCCGCAAGGTCGCGGTCATCGGATACGGCAGCCAGGGCCACGCCCACGCGCTGTCGCTCCGTGACTCGGGTGTCGACGTCCGCGTCGGTCTGCACGAGGGCTCCAAGTCCAAGGCCAAGGCCGAGGAGCAGGGCCTGCGCGTGGTGACGCCCGCCGAGGCCGCCGCCGAGGCCGACGTCATCATGATCCTGGTCCCGGACCCGATCCAGGCCCAGGTCTACGAGGAGTCCATCAAGGACAACCTCAAGGACGGCGACGCGCTGTTCTTCGGCCACGGCCTGAACATCCGCTTCGGCTTCATCAAGGCCCCCGAGGGCGTCGACGTCTGCATGGTCGCCCCGAAGGGCCCGGGCCACCTGGTCCGCCGTCAGTACGAGGAGGGCCGCGGCGTTCCGTGCATCGCGGCCGTCGAGCAGGACGCGACCGGCAACGGCTTCCCGCTGGCGCTCTCGTACGCCAAGGGCATCGGCGGCACGCGTGCGGGCGTCATCAAGACGACCTTCACCGAGGAGACCGAGACCGACCTGTTCGGCGAGCAGGCCGTGCTCTGCGGCGGCACCGCCGCGCTGGTCAAGGCGGGCTTCGAGACGCTGACCGAGGCCGGCTACCAGCCGGAGATCGCGTACTTCGAGTGCCTCCACGAGCTGAAGCTCATCGTCGACCTCATGTACGAGGGCGGCCTGGAGAAGATGCGCTGGTCGGTCTCCGAGACCGCCGAGTGGGGCGACTACATCACCGGACCGCGGATCATCACGGACGCCACCAAGGCCGAGATGAAGAAGGTCCTCGCGGAGATCCAGGACGGCACGTTCGCCAAGAACTGGATGGACGAGTACCACGGTGGTCTGAAGAAGTACAACGAGTACAAGACCCAGGACGAGAACCACCTCCTGGAGACCACCGGCAAGGAGCTGCGGAAGCTCATGTCGTGGGTCAACGACGACGACAAGTAAGTCGTACGAGCAAGGGCCGGGGCGGCTGCCCCGGCCCTTGTCCACTGTGTCGAGCCACGGACGAGTGATCCTTCCGTGGAGGCGTAAGACACCCGTCAAGACGCCACTACACTGCTGTTCAACAATTCGCGTCAGGCCCACAGCGTCGTGCGTCTTCCACGCGGCTAGCACCCTCCACCGCCTGCGGCCGTCGGGACGGCCGTCCGCATTGGACTTGTGAGGACTCACGTGAGCACTGCTGCCAACGGCAAACCGGTCGTACTCATCGCTGAAGAGCTGTCGCCCGCCACTGTCGACGCTTTGGGCCCGGACTTCGAGATCCGTCAGTGCAACGGCGCGGACCGCGCCGAGCTGCTGCCCGCGATCGCCGACGTAGACGCGATTCTGGTCCGCTCCGCGACCAAGGTCGACGCCGAGGCGATCGCCGCCGCCAAGAAGCTGAAGGTCGTCGCCCGCGCGGGCGTGGGCCTGGACAACGTGGACGTGTCCGCCGCCACCAAGGCCGGCGTCATGGTGGTGAACGCACCCACCTCGAACATCGTCACCGCGGCCGAGCTCGCCTGTGGCCTGCTCATCGCCACCGCGCGCAACATCCCCCAGGGCAGCCAGGCGCTCAAGGCCGGCGAGTGGAAGCGCTCGAAGTACACGGGCGTCGAGCTCGCCGAGAAGACCCTCGGTGTCGTGGGCCTCGGCCGCATCGGCGCGCTCGTCGCGCAGCGCATGTCGGCCTTCGGCATGAAGGTCGTCGCGTACGACCCGTACGTGCAGCCCGCGCGAGCCGCGCAGATGGGCGTCAAGGTCCTCACCCTCGACGAGCTGCTCGAGGTCTCGGACTTCATCACCGTGCACCTGCCCAAGACCCCCGAGACGGTCGGTCTGATCGGCGACGAGGCCCTGCACAAGGTGAAGCCCACCGTCCGCATCGTGAACGCCGCGCGCGGCGGGATCGTCGACGAGGAGGCGCTGTACTCGGCGCTGAAGGAGGGCCGTGTCGCGGGCGCCGGTCTGGACGTGTACGCGAAGGAGCCCTGCACGGACTCCCCGCTGTTCCAGTTCGACCAGGTCGTCTGCACGCCGCACCTCGGTGCCTCGACGGACGAGGCGCAGGAGAAGGCCGGTGTCTCCGTCGCCAAGTCGGTGCGCCTCGCCCTCGCGGGCGAGCTGGTCCCGGACGCCGTGAACGTCCAGGGCGGCGTCATCGCCGAGGACGTGCGTCCCGGTCTGCCGCTCGCCGAGAAGCTCGGCCGGATCTTCACCGCCCTCGCGAGCGAGGTCGCCGCGCGGCTCGACGTCGAGGTGTACGGCGAGATCACCCAGCACGACGTGAAGGTGCTCGAACTGTCCGCGCTGAAGGGCGTGTTCGAGGACGTCGTCGACGAGACCGTGTCGTACGTCAACGCGCCGCTCTTCGCCCAGGAGCGTGGCGTCGAGGTCCGCCTCACCACGAGCTCCGAGTCGCCGGACCACCGCAACGTGGTCACGGTGCGGGGCACGCTGACCGGCGGCGAGGAGATCTCGGTCTCCGGCACGCTGGCCGGTCCCAAGCACCTGCAGAAGATCGTCGGCATCGGCTCGTACGACGTGGACCTGGCGCTGGCCGACCACATGGTCGTGCTGCGGTACGCGGACCGTCCCGGTGTCGTCGGCACGGTGGGCCGTGTCCTCGGCGAGGCGGGGATCAACATCGCGGGCATGCAGGTCGCCCGTGCTGACGTGGGCGGGGAGGCGCTGGCTGTCCTCACCGTGGACGACACGGTGCCGCAGCCGGTGCTGAACGAGCTGTCCGCGGAGATCGGGGCCACGTCCGCGCGGTCCGTGAACCTGACGGACTAGGGCTCCGGAGCCTCGGGCGCCGTCATCACCGGCTTCGCCGAGTTCGTCCTCAAACGCCGGACGGGCTGGAAACATCCAGCCTGTCCGGCGTTTGTCTTGCGGTCTCAGACCACTACCTTCTCCGGCTCGGGCGCCGGCTCCGGCGCGGTCACCCGGCGCAGCGTCAGCGCCGCAAGCACCGCTGCCGTCAGGAGAATCCCCGCCCCCGCGAGCGCGGCGACGTGCATGCCGCTCGTGAATGCCTCCCGCGCCGTCGTGATCAGGCCGGAAGCCGTCTCGCCCGGCAGCTCCCGTGCCACGGCCAGTGCGCCGCCCAGTGTCTCTTGGGCCTCGGCCGGAGCGCCGGACGGGATGTCGGCGCGATAGACCGCGTTGCCGATCGAGCCGAGCAGCGCCATGCCGAGCGCGCCGCCGAACTCCTGGCCCGTCTCCAGGAGCGAGGAGGCCGAGCCCGCCTTTTCCGCGGGGACGGAGCCCAGTGCGAGATCGGTGAGCTGCGAGCCGATGACCACCGCGCCGCAGGCGAGCAGACCCGCCGCCGCGAGGACGGTCCACATCGAGTCGGTTCCGGTCAGGGTCAGTAGTCCGTAGCCACTCGCCGAGACGACGAAGCCCGTGGCGACGACGTGGGCGCGGTTCATCCCCCGCTGCACCAGCGCCGTGGCGACCGGTGCGGCGAAGCCGATGAGGACCGAGGGCAGCAGCGCCCACAGCGCGGCCTCCATGGCGCTCTTGCCGAGGACGGACTGCAGATACTGCGTGGTGAAGTAGGCCGAACCCATCATCGCGAGCGCGGAGATGAGGTTCAGGAGGACGGCGGGCGCGAAGCCGCGGCCGCGGAACAGCGCGGGGGAGATCAGCGGGGACGCCGTGGTGCGCTGGCGGTGGACGAAGAGGGCGGCGAAGACGAGTCCCACGGTGAGGGAGATGACGTATGTCGTCGCGATGCCCTCCGCGGCGATCTCCTTGAGGCCGTAGACGACCGGCAGCACGGCGGCCATGGACAGCGGCACGCTCAGCAGGTCGAAGCGCCCGGGGCTCGGGTCCTTGGACTCGGGGATCAGGACCGGCGCGAGGAGCAGGAGCAGCACCATCGCCGGCAGGTTGACCAGGAAGACCGAGCCCCACCAGAAGTGCTCGACGAGTACGCCGCTCATCACCGAGCCGAGCGCGATACCGGCGACCATCACTCCGGACCAGATGCCGATGGCCTTCGCGCGCTGCCCGGCGTCGCGGAACATCGTGCGGACGAGCGCCATCGTGGACGGCATCAGGGTCGCACCGCCGATGCCGAGGACCGCGCGGGCCGCGATCAGGAGCTCGGCGCTGTTCGCGTAGGCGGCGGTGAGGGAGGCCGCGCCGAAGGCGGCGGCGCCGAACATCAGCAGCTTGCGGCGGCCGACGCGGTCGCCGAGCGAGCCCATCGTCATCAGCAGGCCGGCGAGCACGAACGCGTAGATGTCGAAGATCCACAGCTGCTGGGTGCCGCTCGGATCGAGGTCCGCGCTGATCGCCGGGATCGCGAAGTACAGGACCGAGACGTCCATCGAGACCAGGAGCAGCGGCAGCATCAGGACGGCGAGCGCGGTCCACTCCTTGCGGGTCGCGCGCTCGGGGATCCGTGAATTCGCTTGTTCGTGCGTCGAGTTCGTCATGGGCAGGACTGTACGGATGTATTAAACGCTTGTCTAGTACGAGCGTGTAAAACGCTGGTCTGGGACGTTCGTATGGATCGGCGGTAGGCTGCTCGCATGGGACACCGTGAAGATCTGCTCGAAGGCGCCAAGCGCTGTCTGCTGGAGAAGGGCTTCGTGCGCACGACGGCCCGCGACATCGTGAAGGAGTCGGGGACGAACCTCGCGTCGATCGGCTACCACTACGGCTCGAAGGACGCGCTGCTCGTGGAGGCGTTCGTCGCCCTCGTCGAGGGGGCGGGCGATTCCTTCGAGGAGGCTCCGGGCGGTGGGAGCGCCACCACGGAGGGCGGCTCGATCGAGCGCTTTCAGGAGGTCTGGGCGAACGTCCTGCGAACGTTCCCGGAGTCCCGGGCCATCTGGATGCTGACGCTGGAGGTCATCACGCAGGGCGAGCGGCTCGCCGGCGTACGGGACATGCTGGTCAAGGCGCAGGGGGAGGGGCGCAGTGGCCTTGCCGCGCTGTTCACCGGGATCGAGGAGAGCGTCATCCCGGACGACGTGGTGGAGACCGAGGGCCGTTTCTACACGACCCTGCTCAACGGGCTGATGGTGCAGTGGCTCTTCGACCCCGAATCGGCCACGAGCGCCGAGCAGTTGACCGAAGGCCTGCGGCGGGTGGCGGGCCGGATGCCGGAGGGCTGACATGCCAGTGGTGCGGGCGGCAGGCGTCCCCGTACGCACCCTGAAACTCACCGCCTTCGTCGCGGGCGCGGCGCTTGCCGCTCTCGGCGGCGGAATGCTGGGCATGGGCCTGCGG
>NZ_JBFBJK010000014.1:0-134167 GCF_040686095.1 Streptomyces sp. NPDC086554 | reverse complement strand
CGCCGCCGGGCAGCCGGCCGATGGGCTTACGCACGGTCGGCGCGTACCGACCGCTCAACGTGCCAGGCGGCTTCGTGCCGCCCGCACCACTGTGCGTCATGCTGTTCGTGCGTCCTCGGCTACCAGTCGATGCAGGCCCGCGGGACGTACCCGAGCTTGCTGCTGTTGTTCGGGCCGCCGTAGAGCCACTGGGTGCTCGTCTTGCCGCAGAGCTTGTACTTCTGGCCCGTGATCGGCTTTCCGTCGTTGCAGACGGTGCCCTTCGTGCCCTTGGACCACAGGCCGACGGCGGTGGCGCCGAGCTTCGCGTGCGTACGGATCTTCACGCTCTCCTTGGCGGGAACGTTGATGACGGCGGACTGGCAGTTCGGCTTCGCGGCGGCGGACACGTCCGCCGATGCCACGCCGGTCGAGAGGGTCGTGCCGATGAGAGCGGCCGCGGCGACAGCGGGGCCCAACAACCTGAACTTCATGGGGGGTTCGTTCTCCTTGTGGGGTGATTGATCAACAGGAGAACCGTATCCGGCCAGGTGGGGACATGGTCACGTCAGGGGGAGCTCGTTGCGGGGCTGATACGGCTGTGTAGGGATCGTGACTTTTTCAGCAGCGGCGCGTCAGCCGGTGAACCCCGGCACCACCAGGCCTGATTCGTACGCGATCACCACCGCGTGGGTCCGGTTCTGCGCACCGAGCTTGGTCAGCACGTTCCCGACGTGCGTCTTCACCGTCTCCAGGCTCACCATGAGCGACTGCGCAATCTCCGGGTTGGACAGGCCGGTTGCCATCAGCCGCAGCACCTCCTCCTCCCGCTCCGTCAGCGCCGCCTTCGGCAACGCCTCGGCGGAGCCCAGCGGGCGGGCGGCGACCATCCGGCGCAGGGCCGCCGGGAAGAGGATCGCCTCGCCCGCCGCCGCCACCCGCACCGCCTCCGCGATCTCCCGGACCGGACGCCGCTTGAGCACGAACCCGCTGGCCCCCGCGCTGAGCGCGGCGGTGACGTAGTCGTCGTTCTCGAAGGTGGTGATCACCACGACCTTCGGCCGTTCGGCCGGTTCGGCGAGGAGGTGCCGGGTGGCCTCGATGCCGCCCCGACGCGGCATCCGTACATCCATCAGGACCACGTCGGGGCACAGCCGCCGCGCCTGCTCGACCGCCTCGACGCCGTCGGCGGCCTCCCCGAGCACCGTGATCCCCGGCTGCGCCGCGAGCAAGGTGCGCAGACCGCTGCGGGTCACCTCGTCGTCGTCCGCGATCAAGAGGGTGACGGGGGCACTGGACGGGCTCGCGTCGGAGCCGGTCATGCCGACACCCGTACCGGCAGCCGGACCGCCAACCGCCAGTGCCGCGGCCCGTCCGGGCCGACCTCGATCTCACCGTGCCGCAGCCGGTCGAGCAGCTCGGGCAGGTCGGCCAGGGTCCGGGTCGGTGCCGTCTCCGCCGTCTCCTCGCGCAGTACGCCCAGTACGTAATCCAGGTCCTCAAGGGCGGACCTGGCCGACTCCTCGATGCTGCGCAGCGCGGCCCGCGCCGCCCCCGGGTCGGCGGAAAGGACCTCGCCCGCGACCGCCGCCTGGATCGTGGTCGCGGTCAGCGTGTGCCCGATCGAGTCGTGCAACTCGTGGGCCAGCCTGTTGCGTTCGGCAAGGCGCTGCTCCCGCTCGGCCATCAGCGCGAGCCGCTCGGCCGACGAAGGACCCAGGAGCCTCGGCGCCAGCCACCGCAGCACGCCCGTCACCACCACGCACACGACCGCCGCGAGCAGTAGGCAGCAGAGCGTCAACGCCCAGCTCTGCCATCCGCCGTCGGACCGCAGCGACCGGCCGAACAGGATCAGCCCGGCTTCGGCATCGAGCCAGTTCCCGGGGAGGGCGATCCCCATGAGGATCAGCACGCCGCTCGTCAGCGCCCCCGCCCACCCCAGCGCCACGTGCAGCAGCAGCCAGAGGGGAGTCCGCCAACGGTCGGCGCCGGATGGCACGGCGGCAGGGTCCGGCAACGGCACCCTCAGCAGTTGGCGGGCGAACGCGATCAGCGCCCGCCGCGTGGTGCGGGCCAGACCGACCAAGCCGATCAGTGCTGCCCAGACCAGGAGGACCAGGACGGCCTGCACTCCATAGGGAGCGGATGGCCACGCCAGCGTCGGCAGCAGGGCGAAAGGCAGCAGCGGAAGGCTCGCCAACGCGCCGCAGTAGGCGAACAGCATGCCCGAATACGTGGAGCCGCGCAGCAGCGGCCGAATTCCCCTGATCATGATCGCCCCAGTATCACCGGGCAGCTCACCGATGGCCTCCCCCGATCGAGGGAGCAATTTCTCCCGCCTTCCCGCGATGTGCATCCGCGACCCCGAAGTCAGGATCGTGCCCTGAGCAGTTGACCGGAGGACGTTTGATGAACACGTACGGAATAGGGGCGAGCATCGCTGTGCGAAACACGCGAATTGCCTCTCTCATGGCCGTCGGCGCCGTGACGGCTTTCCTTTCGGCACTTACACCTGCAACGGCCCCCGCTGGATCTGAGGCATCCGTGGCCAAGGACCCTCTGCGGCAGTACACGCAACAGACGCCGCGGTGGCAGCGCTGCGATGCGAAGAACCCCGCCACCTATCAGTGCGCGACACTCAAGGTGCCGCTGGACTACGGCAATCCCGGAGGCAAGAAGACGGACATCGCGATATCCCGGCTCAAGGCAAGCAGTGCGAAGGAACGTCGCGGCGTTCTGCTGCTCAACCCCGGCGGCCCCGGCGGTCCTGGCCGTGATCTGCCCGTCAGCGTGGGAGCGGAATTCCCCGAGGAAGTGAAGAGACGGTACGACCTCATCGGGTTCGACCCGAGGGGCGTCGGGCAGAGCTCGCCCGTCAGCTGCGGTCTGACCGGCGACGAACAGGACATGGAGCGCCCGTACAGGACCGGGACCTTCGCGAAGGACGTGAAGTGGGCCCGTACGGTGGCCGCCAAGTGCCAGGCCGAGGAAGGTGACAGGCTGCGCCACCTCACCACCCGCAACACCGCTCGCGACATGGACGTCATCCGTGCCGTCCTTGGCGAGAAGAAGATCTCCTACCTGGGGTTCTCCTACGGCACCTACCTCGGCGCCGTCTACGCGCGGATGTTCCCCCGGCGAACCGACCGGTTCGTACTGGACAGTGCGGCCGATCCCGCGCGGTACGGGCGGGGCATGTTCCAGGCGATGGGGGAGAGGGCGGAGCCCGCCTTCAGGCGATGGAGCGAGTGGACTGCCCGGCGGCACACGACGTACGAACTGGGCCGTACCCCGGCCGAGGTCCGCACGACGTTCTGGGACCTCGTCGCCCAAGCCGACCGCACACCCATCGACCGCGGTGGGACGCTCTTCACCGGTGACACCATCCGCGCTCAGCGCGCCACGTTCTCCCGCGTTCAGAAGGCCACCACATGGGTCGCCGAGCTGAAGAAGGCGGCCGAGAGCAAGAAGGCGGCCGAGGGCAGGAAGCCGGATCCGTCCGGCGCGCCCGAGCCGGTCCCGGGCCCCCTCCGGCCGGAGTCCGCCCGTGACGTCCCCCCGGACAATGAAACCGCGAGCGCCTGGGCCGTCCTCTGCGCCGACACCCGCACGTCGTGGCCGCGCGACCCCGAGCAGTACCGCCGCGACGCGATCCGCGACAAGGCCCGGTATCCGCTGTCCGGCGACTTCGAGTCCAACATCAAGCCGTGTGCCTTCTGGAAGCCGGGCAGCGAACCCAGGACGACAGTGACCAACAGGGTCCGTGCACTCATCCTGCAGAACGAGTGGGACCCTGCGACGCCCCCGGCCGGCGGCCGGGCCATGCACCGGGCCCTGCGCGGATCCCGGATGGTCACCGTCGCCGGCGGAGAGGGGCACATCGTCAACGGCACCAACTCCTGCGCGGACAAGCGCGCCACGGTCTACCTGACCACGGGCAGGCTCCCGGCCAAGGACCTGACCTGCCGAACGCACGACGGTTTGTGACCCTCAGGAGTGCCCTTACAAGTGGCCCTTACAGCCGTGACGTTTTCAGGACCATGTGCAGCAGCAGCCGGTCCTCGCCGTCGTCCAGGTCGAGGCCCGTGAGCTGCTCCACGCGCGACAGGCGGTAGTAGAGCGTCTGCCGGTGGATGCCCAACTCTGCTGCGGTGCGCCCCGCTTGGCCCGCACAGTCGAGGAACACCTCGGCGGTGCGGGCCAGTTCGCGGTGCGCGGGGGAGAGCAGCTCGCGGGCCACCGGGTCGTGCGCGGCCTCCGCGGGCAGGGCGGTGAGCAGGCGGTAGGGGCCCATGTCCGACCACTGGGCCACCGGGGCGAAGCGCGGTTCGGCGCGGGCCGCGCGGGCCGCCGATGACGCCTCCCACCAGGCGGCGCCGAGCTCGTCCAGGCCGTGCCGGGCGTTCGCGATGCCGGCTGCGGCGGGGCCCGCCGTGCTCGCGGCCCCCGCCGACTCCAGGAGCCGCGTGGCCGCGGACACCGCGGGCGTCAGCACATCGGCCGAACGCAGCCGGACCAGGACCGCGAGGCTCTGGCCCGCCGTGCCCCACGGCACCGTGCACAGGGCCGTCGCCCCCTGCACCGTATGGACCGATGGGGCGTCGTCCGGGTTCGCGGACGGCCAGGGGGCTACGCACACGACCGCGTGCAGGCCCTCGCCGCGCGGGCCGAGCGCCGTGCGCAGGTCGGCCACCGCCATGTCGCGCTGCCAGCCCCGCTCGGCGGTCAGGACCGCACGGAACTCGCGGGTCAGATCGGCGCCGGCCTGTGCCTCGTCGGCGAGCAGCGCGCCGATCCGGGCGGCCACCTCCATGGCCGCGCCCAGCTGGGCGTCCGTGGGTCCCGGCTCGTCGTCGAGCAGCCACACGTACCCCAGGACGAATCCCCGATGGCGTACGGGAAGGCAGATCCGGCCGCGGTAGACGCCCGCGTCCGCTGCGGGCGGGATGCGGATCGGGCCCGTCGCGCGGGTGATGCCGAAGCCCTCGAACCAGGTGCGGACCCCGGCCGTCGAGCGGCGCGTGAGGATCGACCGGGTGCGGACCGGGTCGAGGGCCGCCGCGTCGAAGTCGCTGTCGCCGCCGCTGTCGTGCGCGCCGAAGGCGATCAGCTCGAAGTCGCGGTTCTCAAGCGTCGCGGGGGCGCCGAGCAGGGCCGAGATCTCGTCGACCAGTTCCTGGTAGTCGCCTTTCACGCTGTCCATTCTGACGCAGTCCGCCCTCGCCTTCAGACAGATGTCTGAGATCCAGGGCACGGATGCGTGACAGGTGTCGATGGCCCAGGATCGGAGGGATCCTTAAGTTTCACGGTGGTTCTCCGTGCCGTACCGGTTCGTTACGCATATCCAGGTACGGCCATCGTTCTACTCCCCGTGGAGGTGCCCGTGCTGGGTCCCGTGATCCTCGCCGCGTCGCGCAGCGACAAGATGCGCCGTTTCGTATCGGCGGCCCCCGGCACCAAGCAGGTCGTCGACCGCTTCATCGCGGGCGAGACGGTGGACCAGGTCGTGCCGATCATCACGGACTCCGTCGACAAGGGCCTCGAGGTCACCCTCGACGTCGTCGGCGAGGACATCACCACGCCCGAGCAGGCCTCCGCCGCCCGCGACGCCTACCTGGAGCTCGTCGAGCGCCTCAAGGACCTGGGGCTCGGCACCAGGGCCGAGATGTCCATCAAGCTGTCCATGTTCGGCCAGGCGCTGGAGGGCGGCCACGAGCTGGCCCTCGCGAATGTCCGTCCCGTCGTCGAGGCCGCTGCCGCGATCGGCACCACCGTCACGCTGGACGCCGAGGACCACACCACCCTCGACTCGATGTTCGCCATCCACGAGGAGCTGCGGAAGGACTTCCCGCAGACCGGCTGCGTCATCCAGTCCTACCTCTTCCGCACCGAGGACGACGCCCGCCGCCTCGCCGGGAACGGCAGCCGGGTACGCATCGTGAAGGGCGCCTACAAGGAGCCCGCCGAGGTCGCGTACCAGGACAAGGCGGAGATCGACAAGGCGTACGTCCGCGTCCTGCGCATCCTGATGGAGGGCGAGGGGTACCCGATGATCGGGTCCCACGACCCGCGCCTGATCTCCATCAGCCAGGAGCTCGCGCGCCGCGCAGGGCGCAAACTGGATGAGTACGAGTTCCAGATGCTGTACGGCATCCGCAGCGACGAGCACCTGCGGCTCGCGGCCGAGGGCCACCGGATGCGCGTCTACACCGCCTACGGCACCGACTGGTACGGATATTTCATGCGCCGCCTCGCGGAGAAGCCGGCCAACCTGCTCTTCTTCGCCCGCTCCATCCTCACCAAGGGCTGAGCTCCCTTTCCCCCGACCCCCCTTAAGGAGATACGGAACTCATGGACTCTGTGACCCAGGTCCCCGCGCCGGTCAACGAGCCGGTGCACGGCTACGCCCCCGGTTCCCCGGAGCGTGCCCGTCTCGAGACCAAGCTCAAGGAGCTCTCCGAGAACCCCATCGAGCTGTCGATGACCATCGGCGGCGTCAAGCGCCTCGGTGGCGGTGAGCCCTTCCAGGTCGTGCAGCCGCACAACCACCAGGCCGTCATCGGCACCGGCCGTGGCGCCAGCAAGGAGGACGCCCAGGACGCGATCGACGCCGCCCTCGCCGCCGCCCCGGCCTGGCGCGCGATGTCCTTCGACGACCGCGCCGCGATCATCCTGCGCGCCGCCGAGCTGCTCTCCACGACGTGGCGCGAGACGCTCGCCGCGTCCACCATGCTCGGCCAGTCGAAGACCGCCCAGCAGGCCGAGATCGACACTCCCTGTGAGCTGATCGACTTCTGGCGCTTCAACGTCAAGTACGCCCGTGACCTGCTCGCCGAGCAGCCCGTGGCGAACTCGACCGGCGTCTGGAACCGTCTGGACCACCGCCCGCTCGAGGGCTTCGTCTACGCGATCACGCCGTTCAACTTCACCGCGATCGCCGGCAACCTGCCGACCGCCCCGGCCCTCATGGGCAATGTGGTCGTGTGGAAGCCGTCCCCGACGCAGACGCACGCCGCCGTGCTGCTCATGCAGCTCCTGGAGGAGGCGGGCCTGCCCAAGGGCGTCATCAACCTGGTGACGGGTGACGGCATCGCCGTCTCCGAGGTGGCCCTGACCCACCGCGACCTGGCGGGCATCCACTTCACCGGCTCGACGAAGACCTTCCAGCACCTGTGGAAGACGGTCGGCGAGAACATCGCCAACTACCGCACGTACCCGCGTCTGGTCGGCGAGACCGGCGGCAAGGACTTCGTCGTCGCGCACCCCAGCGCCGACCGCGCCATCCTCAAGACGGCCCTGACCCGCGGCTCCTTCGAGTTCCAGGGCCAGAAGTGCAGCGCGTCCTCGCGTGCGTACGTCCCGGCCTCGATCTGGAACTCCGGCTTCAAGGAGGAGTTCGCTGCCGAGGTCGACGGCATCAAGATGGGCGACGTCACCGATCTGTCGAACTTCATCGGCGCCGTCATCGACGAGCGCGCGTTCGCCAAGAACAAGGCGGCCATCGACCGCGCCAAGGCGGACGACACCTGCACGATCGTCGCGGGCGGCACGTACGACGACTCGGTCGGCTACTTCGTCCGCCCGACCGTCGTCGAGTGCTCGGACCCGGCCAACGAGGTCTTCACGACCGAGTACTTCGGCCCGTTCCTGGCGATCCACGTCTACGAGGACGACAAGTACGAGGAGATGCTGACCCAGATGGAGTCGGCATCGGACTACGCCCTGACGGGCTCGGTCATCTCGGGCGACCGCGCCGCGGCCGCGTACACGATGGAGAAGCTCCGCTACGCCGCGGGCAACTTCTACATCAACGACAAGTCGACCGGCGCCGTCGTCGGCCAGCAGCCCTTCGGCGGCGGCCGCGCGTCCGGCACCTGCGACAAGGCGGGCGCCCCGCAGAACCTGCAGCGCTGGACGCTGACCCGCGCCGTCAAGGAGACGCTGGTCCCGCCGACGGACTACTCGTACCCGCACATGGGCTGACGCCCCCCTCGGGCTTCTTCGCCCGTCCCCTGAACCCCGCCTCCGATCTGGGCCCCACCCCGGTCGGAGGCGGTGTTGTTTTCCGGGTCAGTCCAGCGCGTCGACGACGATGCGGGTGATGTCCTCGGCGATCCGGTCCTCGCCGGGGGTTTCCGGGTCGAGGCGGGTCGTGTAGACGGAGATGACCAGGGGTGCCTTGTCCGGCGGCCAGGCGACGGCGACGTCATTGACTCCGCCGTAGGCAGGGGTCCCGGTCTTGTCGCCGACCCGCCAGCCCTTCGGGAGCCCGGCCCGGATCCGCTTGTCGCCCGTGGTGTTCTCCAGGAGCCACCGGGTCAGCTGCCCGCGGTCGAGCGGGGCGAGGGCGTCGCCGAGGACCAGCTTGTGGAGGTTGGCGGTCATCGACGCGGGCGTCGTGGTGTCCCGCGGATCGCCGGGGATGTTCGTGTTGAGCTCGGGCTCCCACCGGTCGAGCCGGGTACGGGAGTCGCCGAGGGACCGCGCGAACGCGGTGATGCCGGCCGGGCCGCCCATCCGCCGCATCAGCAGATTGGCGGCGGCGTTGTCGCTGTAGGTGATGGTCGCGTCGCACAGCTCCCGTACGGTCATGCCGGTTTCGAGGTGCATCTCGGTCCTCGGCGAGGCCGAGACGAGGTCGTCACGCGTGTACTCGACGAGCACGTCGAGCAGGCCGGGCTCCTTGTCCCGCGCCCTGCGCAGGATCTCCGCCGCGGCGAGGACCTTGAACGTCGAGGCGATCGCGAAGCGTTCGTGCTCGCGGTAGCGGATGGACGCGCCGCTGCCGGTGTCCAGGGCGTGCACGCCGATGCGGCCGGGGTAGTCCTTCTCGAGCTCGCGCAGTCGGCGCCGAGCGTCGGGGAAGGCGGAAGCGCTCGCGGTGCCGGGTACGGAGAGGAAGACGGGCGTCAGGGCCGCGGCGCCGATGAGCGTCCTGCGGGAGGGGGCCATGCGGGAGGGGGATAAGTTCATGATCCCGACGGTACCGGCGTGCTGATCCGCCGGGCGAGGAAGTCGTCCATCAGCGTGCCGATCTGCGCGGCGTGCGTCTCCAGGGCGAAGTGTCCTGCGGGCAGCAGATGCACCTCGGCCTCCGGCAGATCGCGGAGGAAGGCGACGGCGCCGTCCCGCACGAAGATCTGGTCGTGGGCGCCCCAGACGGCGAGCAGCGGGACCTGGGAGGCGCGGAAGTACGCCTGGAACTCGGGGTACAGGTCGATGTTGGAGCCGTAGTCGCCGATCAGGGTGAGCTGGATTCCGTCCTGGCCGTCGCGGGCCATCAGTGCGGCGTCGTGGTGCCAGGCGTCGGGGTTCAGCAGGCCCTGGTCGGGGACCCCGTGCGTGTACTGCCACTTGATGCCCTCCAGGGAGCGGATCTCCCGTACGGGCGCGGCGGTCTTCTCGTTCGGCTCTGCGATGTACGCGAGGACGGGCGCCCACGCGTCGGCGCCGAGGCCCTTCTCGTACGCGTTGCCGTTCTGCGTGACGATCGCGGTGACGCGCTCGGGGTGCGCGAGCGCCAGGCGCAGACCGATGGGGGCGCCGTAGTCCTGGATGTAGAGCGCGAAGCGGTCCAGGCCCAGCTGCTCGGTGAACTCCGCGGTGATGTCCGCCAGTTCGGCGAAGCTGTACGTGAAGTCCTGTGCGGAGGGGGCTGCGGAGCGGCCGAAGCCGATGTGGTCCGGGGCGACGACGCGGTAGCGGTGGGCGAGGAGGGGGATGAGGTCGCGGAACATGTGGGAGCTGGTGGGGAAGCCGTGCAGCAGGAGGAGGGCGGGGGCGTCGGCGGGGCCGGCCTCGCGGTAGTGGATCTCGTGGCCTCGGACGGTGGTGGAGCGGTAGTGGGTGCCCATGCCTAACCCCTCAAGTTAACTTTGACGGTTGCGATGAGGTGAGTAGAGCACGTCGGCATCTAACCAGTCAATAAATTGTGAGGAGTTAGGTACTCAGTGGCTTCCAGTGGCCGCCGTGATCACCTCGTCCAGTACCTCCCGCGCCCGCAGCAGGTCAGCCACCTGGCGGTCGATCCTGGCCCGCTCCTCGGTCAGCTCGTCCACCAGCCACGGCGTCGCCCTCTCCGACGGGCCGCCGTCCTTGTCCCGCATGCACGGCAGGAGCTGGACGATCTTCGCGCTGCACAGGCCCGCCGCGAACAGCTCCTGGATGTGCACCACCCGGTCGACCGCCGCCTCGGGGTAGTCGCGGTGGCCGCCCGGGGTGCGCTCCGCATACAGCAGGCCCTGCGCCTCGTAGTAGCGCAGGGACCGCTCGCTCACGGCGGTACGCTTCGCCAGCTCGCCGATCCTCATGCCGTCTGAACCTCCACGCCCGAAGAACCTCAACGCTCGAATCTTCGCTTGAATCTCACACCGGTGTCAGCTTTTACCGTTCCGGCATGACGAACACCTCGCTTCTCGCCCCGTATTCCGCAGCCCGCATCGGCCACCTCCCCAACCGCATCGTCATGGCCCCCATGACCCGCGCCCGCGCCGCGGACGACGGCACTCCGCTGCCGGTCGTCGCCGACCACTACGCCCAGCGCGCGAGCGCCGGCCTCATCGTCACCGAGGGCATCTGGCCCAGCAGCCGGGGCCAGAGCGGCTGGCGCTACCCGGGGCTCCAGACCGCCGCGCACATCGAGGGCTGGCGGCGCGTGACCGACGCCGTGCACGCCGCCGGGGGCCGGATCTACGCCCAGCTGATGCACGGCGGCCGCAACGGCCACCCGCTGGCCCGCATCGACGGCGACCTGCCGCTCGCGCCATCGGCCGTCACCCCGCCCGGCCACGCGCACGGCCCGGACGGCAGCAAGCCCGACTACGTCGCCCCGCGCGAGATGAGCGTCGACGACATCCGCACGGCGGTCCAGGACTTCGCGGACGCCGCCCGCAACGCCATCGCCGCCGGCTTCGACGGGGTCGAACTGCACGGCGCCAACAGCTACTTGATCCACCAGTTCCTCGCGGACAACACCAACCTCCGCGACGACGCGTACGGCCGCGGCTCGATCGCCGACCGCATCCGTTTCGCCGTCGAGGTGGTGCGTGCCGTCGCCGACGCGGTCGGCGCGGAGCGGCTCGGGCTCCGGCTCTCCCCGGGCAACCCGCAGTTCGGCATGGCGGAGGCCGACCCCGGCCCCGTCTACCGCGCGCTGCTCGATGAGATCGACGGCATCGGCCTCGCCTACCTCCACCTCACCGACAACGACCGCTACCCGGCCCTCGCCGACCTGCGCCCCCACTGGCACGGCACGCTCATCGGCAACGTCGGCGAGAACGGCGACCCGACGACGCGGGAGGCGGGCGAGGCGGTCCTCGCGTCCGGGGTCGTCGACCTCGTCTCGTACGGGCGCGCGTTCATCTCCAACCCCGACCTGCCGGAGCGGTTCGCGGCGGGCGCGGCGCTCCAGGAGATCGACGAGGCGCACCTCTACACCAACGGGGCCGAGGGCTACACCGACTACCCGTTCCTGGAGCGCGAGTTGGTGTCGGCGCAGTCCTCGTGATCCGTGCGCTCAGATCTCCACCAGGACCTGGTCAAGGGATTTCCGTACGAGATCGGGGACCTGGCAGTCCGGCGCCGGATAGCCCACGGGGATCACCGCGAACGCCTTCTCGTTCTCCGGGCGGCCGAGCACCTGCGACAGGAACCGCATCGGGCTCGGCGTGTGGATCAGCGCGGCGAGGCCCGACAGGTGCAGGGCGGAGAGCAGCATCCCGACCGCGATGCCGACCGACTCGTCGACGTAGTAGTGCTTGTGCTTGGTGCCGTCCTCGCCGAGCCAGTAGCGCTGCTGGAAGACGACGATCAGCGCGGGAGCGTCCGTGAGGTGCGGTTTCACCTCGTCCGTGCCGAGCGGGCGGAGAGCCGCAAGCCATTCCTCACCCAGCCGTCCGTCGTACGAGATCTGCTCCTCGTGCTCGGCGGCCTCGCGGATGCGGCGGCGGATGTCCGGGTCCTGGACGAGGACGAACGTCCACGGCTGCTGGTGCGCGCCGGACGGCGCCGTCGCCGCGCACGCGATGGCGTCCCGCACGACCTGGGCGGGCACGGGGTCCGGCGCGAACTGCCGCACCGTGCGTCGCTCCCGCATCCGCGTCCGCAACTCGGCGGCGTGCGCGAGGGATTCGGCTTCGGGCATGCGCTCGGGGCGGTACGGCACGGAGCGGTAGGGCTCTCCGTGGATGGGGGTCCACGCTTGCTGCTGCTCGGTCTCAGACATGGTCCGATTCTGCGGTGGAAGGCGCGGCGGGCGCCATGGTGCAGACCAACTGTGGGAGCAGAAAGGCCTGTTCACCTGTTCAGGCCCACCCCGCCACGATGAGGGAGAGTCCGATCGTGAATCCGGTGCCGAGCAGCGCCAGGTACAGCCCGTAGAAGCGTCGAAGCCGGTGCACCAGGAAGCCGAAGGCTCCGAAGGCCAGGCCCACCGTGAGGGTGCGGGAGCCGCGCGAGAGCGCCGAGTGGGCCAGCCAGTCGGACGGGGCGATCTCGGCGCGGCCCGCTTCGTGTGCGTACACCTTGAAGGGGATGCCGTTCCAGGGCTGGTGGCGGACGGCCGCGGCGGATTCGAGGGTGAGTTCACTGCGGACTTCGGCGCGCATCCGGTCCGTCGTCAGCGGCTGCGGCAACTGGCTGCCCGACGCGGCCAGTTGGAGGGCGAGGAGCCCGCCCGCCAGGCTGCCGGCGAGGGCCGTGAGCGACAGTTTCAGGGCGCGGCGCGGCATCGCCACGCAGGCGATCGCGAGGAACAGCTCCGGCATCAGGGGCCAGCTCAGCGCCTCCGCGAAGGCCCAGGCGAAGGCGAGCGGCAGTCCCCACCGGGAGGCCACGACCGCCGCGGTCCGCTTGCGCGCGGCGGAGTCCCTGAGCGGTTCTCCGCTCGTACGGCGATGCAGTTCCGCCACCGCGTCGCGGGCCTCTTCCGGGGTGGCCGACGCGGGCAGCGGATCGCCGACGGCGACCCGTACGAGGGCCGGGCGGAGCCTGCCGTGCTTGGGCAGCAGGCGGTCCGTGCCCGCGATGGCGACCGGCACGACCGGCACGCGCGCGTGCTCAGCGAGGACCAGGGCGCCTCGGTGGAAGGCGCCCAGCTCGCCCGCCCGTGCGCGGGTTCCCTCCGGGAAGAGGACGACGGCCCGGCCCGCGCGCAGGTCGTCCGCCTTGGCGAGGAGGTCGTCCATGCCGCCTCCCGTGCGGCGTACGGGGAAGCCCGCGGCAAGGCGGCTGCAGATGCGCCTGCGCCAGGGGGAGGCGAACCAGTAGTCGGCGGCCGCGCCGATCGCCGGGGCGTGGCGGGCGTCGAGCGCCGCGAGCAGGGCGGCGGTGTCCGCGTGGGAGGAGTGATTCGCCACGACGACGCAGCCGCCGCGCGGCAGTTGACCCTTCCGCTGCACACCTCCGGTGAGGGTGAGCAGGGTCCACCAGAGCGCACGGCGGAGTCCGGCCGCGGGCCTGGTGGGGGTGAGGGGCACGTGGCTCGGTCGATCACCGCCTCCGCCGAGTTCGTCCTCAATCGCCGGACGGGCTGCATGTGCCCACCTGCGGCTCACAGTCCTCACGGTCCTCATAGCGTCACCACCATCGTCAGCAACAGCGCCACCAGCAGCGAATCGATCCGGTCGAGCAGCCCGCCGAACCCCGGCAGCCAGCTCCCCGCGTCCTTCACGCCCGCCTCGCGCTTGACCATCGACTCCAGGAGATCCCCGAGTACGCAGCCGACGAGCACCGCGGCCCACAGCACTGCGGAGAACGCGCCGACCGCGGCCAGCGCGGCGGCCGTCACCGCGGCGGCGCCGGCGACACCCGCCCAGGTCTTGTTGGGGGAGAGGGGAGAGAGCGGGCGGGACAGCAGCCCCCGGCGGCCGAGCGCCGTGCCGCCGCACCACGCGCCGACATCCCCGAACGCCACCGCGACCCCCACCGCGACGGCCGTGTCCCCGAGCAGCACGAGCCCACTCAACGACACCGGAATCCACAGCAGCCCGAAGACGGTCCGGCACGCGCGCGTGAAGCCCTGAGAGGCGTCTCCGGAGAAGAGGGCCACCCCCGCGGCGGCGATGAGCAGCACCCCCGCCGTCCGCAGGTCAAGAGCTCCGGGCGCGACCCAGGCGATCCCCGGCACCGCCACGGCGGACACCCCGAGCACCAGCCGCTCACCCCGAGGCAGCCCCGCCATCCGCGCGTACTCCCCGACGGCAATCACCCCGAGCCCGGCCGCAAGCACGAACGCACCCGCCCGCCCCACAAAGAACGCCCCGAGAAACAGCGGCGCGGCCAACGCCCACGTCCGCCACCGCTTCCGCAGCTCGCCCCGCATCCCCACCCGCGAGGGCAAGGCCGCGACAGCAACCCCACCCGCACCAAGCACCCCAGCAACAACGGGCAGGGCCCGCCCAGCGGCTTCGCCTGCAATGATCGCGGCGCTCATCGCGCGTCTCCGTTCAGGGGCGCGGCACCAAGCTTCCGCGACGGCTGGTCGGGTTCCCACGAGGGCAGCACCGCGACGACGCCACTGCGCGCCCCGGCGATCACGGGGGGCAGGGCCCGCCCGGCAGTCTCGCCTGTGATGAAACCGATCTGGGTCGTGGCGGTCCCCGGCGTCCGCGACTGCGGAGGCAGCGCCCGCGAGGGCAGCGCCGCGACAGCCACGCCGCCCGTGCCGCGCGCCCCGGCAACCACGGGCAGGGCCCGCCTAGCAGTCTCGCCTGCGGCGTACGCGGCGCTCATCGCGCATCCCCGATCTGAGCTGCATTACCCAACTCCCGCCACAGCCGCGCCAGTCGCAGCCCCGCCGTGAGCGCTGATCCCGCAGCTATCACCGCAAGCACCGGTGCGACCCAGCCCGACGCCGACGCCACCACGACCAGCGCGCAGCGTTCCGTCTTGCCGACGGGGCCGCCGTTGAGGCGTCCCGCGCCCGCCGTCGCGCCCGCCAGGGACACCCAGGACGGCAGCGTCGCCGCCAGGCCCGCCGTTGCCACCAGCCACAGTGGAGCCAGCGGCAGGAAGCCCGCGAGGACTATCAAGTCGGCTGTGCGGTCGCCCAGTTCATTGAGCAGTGCGCCCCTGCGGGTTGTACGGCCCGTGTCGCGGGCCAGTGCGCCGTCCAGGTTCGCGAACGCCAGGCGCGCGGCGAGCAGCGTCGCCACCAGCGGCGCCGAGACCCCGAAGGGCAGCCAGGCCAGCGCGGCCGCGGCGCCCGCCGCGCACACCACGCCCGCCGCCGTGAGGGTGTCGGGCGACACCTCGCGGCGGACGAGCGCGGCACGCACGCCGGAGAGCCGGTCCGCGTACCAGGGCTTGAGAGCGTAAAGGCCGTTCATGGGACCGACTCTGCCGTCGGACGGGCGGCGGCAAATCGGTGTGCGTACTCAGATCCGGGCTGAGTACGGTGGTGACGTGACCACCCTGCGTACAGCCCACACCAGCGATCTGACGGCGGCCGAACTGCGCGCGGCTCGCGACTTGCTGGACGACGCCTTCGGCGGTGACTTCAGCCAACAGGACTGGGATCACGGCCTCGGCGGCGTCCACGCCCTCGTGCAGGACGAGACAGGCGCACTGCTCGCCCACGGCTCCGTCGTGCAGCGCCGGGTGCTGCACCACGGCCGTTCCCTGCGCGTCGGTTATGTGGAAGCGGTCGCCGTCCGGCCCGCCTTGCAGCGGCAGGGGCTCGGCGGCCAGGTCATGGGCGCCCTCGAGCGCGTCATCGACGGGGCGTACGAGCTCGGGGCGCTCTCCGCGTCGGCCGAGGGCGAGCGGCTCTACCTGGACCGCGGCTGGGTCGAGTGGAAGGGCACGGTCGGCGCGCTCGGCCCCGACGGCGTGCTCCACCTGCCGGACGAGGACCCGCCGCTGCTGTGGGGCGCCGACCCGGACCCCTCGTACGAGCTGCTCTTCGACTGGCGCGACGGCGACATTCTGTGATGTCGAGGCCTCTGGCGGGGTTGCGACGGGGGTTTCTGCTGCCGGAGTCGGTGGACGGCAAACGGCAGTAGCCTACCAACTCCCCCTCTCCCTCCGGGAGTTGTCGCGACACACGGCGCAGGTGGACGGTGCTGCCTTCTAAGGTGTGCCGCGCGTCAGGCAGCCGCCCGCCCGGGCAGGCATGCGTGGCGCCGTCGCAGCAGCCGCCCCGCAGGAGGAGATTCCCGTGAACGTGTACGACTTGGAGGGGCGCAGGGCCCTGGTGAGCGGGGGCGCGCAGGGGCTCGGCGCGGGGATGGCCGAGGCGCTCGCCCGCGCCGGTGCCGCCGTCGTCGTCGCCGACATCCAGGAGGACGCGGGCCGGGCCACCGCCGAGGCCCTGCAGAAGGCGGGCGGCAACGCGGCGTTCGTACCCCTCGACGTGACCGACGACGCGAGCTGGGAGTCGGCCACCGCCCGCGCCGTGGACGAGCTCGGCGGTCTGGACATCGTCGTCAACAACGCCGGCGTCGAGATCTCCGGCCTGGTCGTCGACCTCAACCCGCGGGACGTCCGCCGGATGCTCGACGTGAATGTGCTCGGTGTCGCGCTCGGCACCAAGCATGCCTTTCGCACGATGCGGCCCGGCGGCCCAGCGGGCCGGGGAGGCGCGGTCGTCAACGTCTCCTCGGTGGCCGCAACGATCCCCTTCCCCGGCATCGCCGGCTACTCCGCGACGAAGTCCGCGGTCGACCGGCTGACCCGGGTGGCCGCCCTGGAGTCCGGCAAGCTCGGCTACGGCGTACGGGTCAACTGCGTCTACCCGGGCCTCGTCCCCACCGAGATGGGGACCCGGCTCGCCCAGGACATGGAGACCATGGGGCTCTGGCCGAGCGCGGAGGCAGCCGTCGGGCACGTCATCGGACTGACCCCGCTGGGGCGGCTCGGCGAGGTTGCCGACATCGCCGACGCCGTGGTCTTCCTCGCCTCCGACGCCGCCCGTTTCATCACCGGCGCGGGACTTCCGGTCGATGGCGGCATGGGCATGTGAGCGAATTCGGGACGGTGGATGAACGGTGGATGACGGTGGTTCAGGTAGTGGTTCGGGGTCATTCGAATATGCCAAAGGCGCCTGTCCCGCGCCGTTCCGTGCCCTAAAATCCCGGAGACGCCTCCGGTGAACAGAGCTGGCACAGTGATGAAGATTCCTCGGGAAAATGTTCGGTGCCTATGGGTGTGCGCGGGTGCCGTGGCCACCTTCATCGGTATTGCGTTGCGGCTCGCCGACGCCCATTTCGGTGCCCTCTGCTTCGCGCCGCTGCCCCTGCTCGCCGCTCTGGCGGCCGTGGTCCTGTGCCGCCAGGCGCGCGCCATCACTGCGCTGCGAATGGTGGCACGCACCCTCCAGGAAGGGATGCTGCGGCCGCTCCCGAGCCGCGTCGGCGGGCTGCGCACGGAGGTCCGCTATGTGGCGGCGCAGCCCGGAGCCCAGGTCGGCGGGGACATCTACGACGTCGTCAGCACACCCTTCGGCGTACGGCTGATCATGGGCGATGTCATGGGCAAGGGCATGCCGGCGGTCGGCACCGCCATGGACGCCCTCGGCGCCTTCCGTGAACTCGCCCAGTGCGAGGCCCGGTTACCCCTGGTCGCCCAGCGCATGGACGCGGCCCTCGCACACCGGGAGAGCAGCGAGGACTTCGTCACCGCGCTGCTGCTCTGCACGTCCGACGGCGAGGGCAGCGTGGAGCTGGTCTGCTGCGGCCATCCGCCGCCCCTGCTGATCCGCGCGCGCCGCGCCACGTTCGTGGACGCCCTGCCGCCTTCGCCGCCGCTCGGCCTCTTCGGGCTGCAGGACGAGCGGTGCCACTCCAGCGCGGTGCCGCTCGTCGCGGGCGACCGCCTGCTGCTCTACACCGACGGGGTCACCGAGGCGCGGGACGACGCGGGCGATTTCTATCCCCTCGCGGAACGCGCCGTGGCCCATTACGACGACGATCCCGGCACATTCCTCGACGCCCTCTCCGCCGATCTGACGCGGCACACCAAGGGACGGCAGATAGACGATGCCGCTCTTCTGCTTGTCGATTTCGGAGACATTCGATCCCACTCCGAACAACCGCATTCAGAAAATCCGCGATCGCTCCGGATCTGACAAAGAAAAGCAAGAAAAGAGGCGACCGTGGCCGGCAATCTGCCTACGGAGCACACCCCTTTCGTCGGCCGCCGCCGCGAACTCACCCTGCTCCGCCAGCTCTGCACCCACTCCCGCACGGTGACCGTGACCGGCCTCGGCGGCATCGGCAAGACCCGCACCGCACTGCGCGCCGCCGCCGACGTCGCGGACGGGTTCGCCGACGGAGTCTGGTTCGTCGAGCTCTCCGGCCTCCAGGACGGCGCCCTCCTGGTGCATGCGGTCGCCACGGCGCTGCGCGTCACCGACCACACGGCCAAACCGCAGCGCGACGTCCTCGCCGAACACCTCGCCGACAAGCATCTGCTGCTCGTCCTCGACACCTGCGAACACCTCGTCGAGGCCTGCGCGGAACTCGCCGCGCAGCTGCTGCACGCGGCCCCCGGACTGCACATCCTCGCCACCAGCAGGCAGCCCATCGGCATCCTGGGCGAACAGGTCTTCGCCGTCGAGCCGATGACCGTCGCGGCCGACGCGGCGCGCATCTTCGAGCAGCGCGCCCGCGCCGTACGCCCCGACTTCGCGCTCACCGCCGGGAACAGGCCCACGGCGGAGCGGATCTGCGCCCGCCTCGACGGCATCCCCCTGGCCATCGAACTCGCCGCCGGACGGCTCGGCGACGAACGGCTCGGCGATCTCCTCGGCCGCCTCGACGACCGCTTCCAGCTGTGCGCCGACGCGCCGGGCCGCACCACCCGGCACAGCACACTGCGTACGACGATCGGCTGGAGCCATGAACTCTGCCCGCCCGCCGAGCGGTTGCTGTGGGCCCGCCTCTCCGTCTTCGCGGGCAGCTTCTCCCAGGAGGCCGCCGAGGCGGTGTGCGCCGACGACGCCCTGGAGCGGGCCGGGATCGGCAGGCTGCTCGCCGGTCTGGTCGACAAGTCCCTGCTGGTGCGGGAACAAGGGCCCCAGGGCGAGCGCTTCCGGCAGCTCGACACGGTGCGCGCATACGGCGCCGAGTGGCTGCGGCGGCTCGGTGAGGAGCTGCCGGGGCGCGGCCGCCACCTCGCCTGGTGCCAGGAGTTCGCCGAGCGGGGCGAGGCGGACTGGTTCGGGCCCGGCCAGGCCGCCGTCTTCCACGCGACCCGGAGCGAGCACACCCAGCTCTTCGCCGCGCTCGACTTCGCCCTGTCGACGCCGGGCCACGGGCAGGCGGGGGCGCGGCTCGCCGGGACGCTCTGGTTCTACTGGGTCGGCTGCGGGCTCCTGGGCGACGGCCGCTACTGGCTCGACCGCGCGCTCGCCGCGGCCCCCGACCCCAGCCGCGCACGGCTCAAGGCACTCTGGGTGGGCGGCTATGTCGCCATCCTCCAGGGCGACACGCGGGCCGCGGCGGACATGCTCGACGACTGCCGGGCCGGCGCGCTGCGCAGCGACGACGACACGGCGTACGCGTACTCCACGCACCGCCTCGGCTGCGCCGCACTGATCCGGGACGAACACGCCGTGGCCGAGCGGTACTTCAAGGCGTCGGTGACCGGCTACGCGGAACTCGGCGAGCTCAACAGCAACGTGATGATGGCGCGCATCGAACTGGCCATGGCGCTCGCGTTCCAGGGCGATCTGGAAGCGGCCGTCGGCCTCTGCACGGAGGCCCGCGCCACCTGCGAGGCACACGGCGAGCGCTGGGCCAAGGCGTACGCCCTGTATGTGCTCGCCTTCGCCGCCTGGGCCGGCGGCCGCACGGACGAGGCCGCACGCCTCGCAAGGGAGTGCCTGCTGATCAACTACGAGTTCCGCGACCTCGTCGGAATCGTCCTGCCCATCGAGGTCATCGCGCTGCTCCGGGCCTCCGCGGGCCACTGCGAGCAGGCCGCCGTCCTTCAGGGCGGGGCGCGGCGGATCTGGCAGCGCGTCGGCCTGCCGCTCTTCGGCTCCGCGTACTTCAACGCACCGCACGACACGGCCGTCGCCCTGGCCCGCGAAGGCCTCGGCGACCAGGGCTACGCGGCGGCCTTCGAGCGTGGCACCTGCCTGGGCCTCGACGAGGTGGTGGTCGCCGCGGTCCTGGACGGCACGCACGAGCCGCTGCGGATCCGCTGACCGGCCACACTGCGGGGCGCTTGGCCCGTCACACCTCCGTGCCGCTCGCCCGGACGATGATCTTGCCGAGGTTCTCGCCCCGCAGCATCCCCAGGAACGCGTCCACGATCCCGTCGAAGCCCTCCACCACCGTCTCGTCGAGCCCGATGCGCCCGCTCTGCAGATGCGGCACCACGAACTCGTTCAACTCCTCTTGCACATCAAGGTGGTTGCGGACCAGGAAGCCCTCCATGCGCAGGCTCTTCTCGACGATGTCGGGGAGGTTGCGCAGCGCGTACGGCGCGCCGGTGGCGTTGTACTGCGCGATCGTGCCGATCCGTACGATCCGCCCGTACTCCCGCAGCGAGGAGATCGCGGCCTCCAGGTGCTCGCCGCCCACGTTGTCCATATACAGGTCGATGCCGTCGGGCGCCGCCTTCGCGAGCAGCTCGGCCGTCGGGCCCGAGTGGTAGTCGAAGACCTCGTCGTAGCCGACGTGTTCGGTCAGGTACGCCGCCTTCGCCGCCGTCCCCGCGCTGCCGACCAGGCGCCCCGCGCCCATCAGCCGGGCGAGCCGCCCGGTGGCCGTGCCCACGCCGCCTGCCGCCGCCGAGACGAACAGGTCCTGCCCCTCCTGGAGTTGGGCGATACGGGTGAGCCCGACGTACGCGGTCAGGCCCGTGCCGCCCAGGATGCTCAGGTGCGCGGACAGGGGTACGCCGTCGAAGCGGGGGACGCGGCGGGCCTCGTCGGGGGCGACGACGGTGTGGGTGCGCCAGCCCTGCCGGTGGAAGACGATCTCGCCCTCGGGGAGCGCGGGGTCGCGGGACTCCACGACTCGGCCCAGGGTGCGGCCCTCCAGAGGGGCGTTCAGCGCGAAGTCGCCGTCCATCATTTCGCGGTGGTACGGGTCGACGGACCAGTAGAGGTTCTCCACCAGGGCCGTGCCGGGGCGAGGCACCGGCGGCGCGGACTCGACGAAGGCGAAGTGGCCGGGGGTGGGGAAGCCGTGGGGGCGGGCGATCTGCTGCACGGTGAGCGCGGTCTCGGTCATGTCCGTGACCGTACGGAGGAATGCCCGGGCCGGGCAGAGGGTTGCGCTCATGGAAAGGGCCGAACCATGAGGGGCCCTCATAGAAGCAGGTGGGAGCCCTGATGGACGCAGTCGGCAGGAACGCGGCGGGTCGAGGCGCGGGCCGGGATGCGGTCCCGGACGCGAGGCGGGATGCGGCCCGCGACGCGAACCGAGGCGCGAACCGAGGCGCGAACCGAGGCGGGGCCCGAGGCGCAGCGAGAGGTGCAGTCCCCGCGGAGCCTGCCGCGCGCGCCGCCGCCGACCTCGCCCCGCACGAGCTCCGGATCCTGGTGGCCGTCGACGACGAGCGCGGCTTCTCGGCGGCGGCGCAGGCGCTCGGCCTGACCCAGTCCGCGGTCTCGCACTCCATCCGTGGCACGGAACGCAAGGTCGGAGCGGTGCTCTTCGATCGGGGCCGCAAGGGCGCGACACCGACCGCCGCCGGGGCCGCGGCCGCCGCGCACGCCCGCCGTGTCCTGCGGCTGCTCGACACCCTGGTGGCCGAGGCCCGCGGCGCCGACCGGGGCACGGTCGAAGGCCCCCTGCGCATCGCGGCCTTCCGCAGCGTCGCCCTGCATCTGCTCCCGGCCGCCCTGGAACGCCTCGCCGCCCGCCACCCCGGCATCGAGCCGCAGGTCCGGGTGGTGCGCGAGCTGGGCGCTGGTACCGCGGGCGAGGTCGCAGAGGGCCGTGCCGACGTGGGCATCGCGACGATCGGCGGCAGCTCGCCCGTGCCCACGGGGCTCATCGGCGACGTACTCCTCGAAGAGCCCTACGCGCTGGTGCACCCGGCGGGACACCCCGACCCGCGCTCGCTGCCGCTGGTGGACTGGCACGAGAACTGCGGCTCCTACACCCGGGAGTGGTGGCGCAGGCAGGACTGGATCCCCAAGGCGACCGTCCTGACCGAGGACGACGGAGCAGTGCTCTCGATGGTGAGCAACGGTCACGGCATGGCGATCATGCCCGCGCTCTCCCTGACCGGAGCACCGGACACCATCGAGATCACTGATCTCGGAACGGAGCGCCCGACGCGCTCCGTGGGCTATGTCACCACCCCTGAGCTGGCCTCTTCCACCGCCGTGCGGGCCCTGATCCGCGAGCTCAGAGCGGTGCGCGCGTAAGGCCCGTCTCAGATAGTAGGAAGTCCGAGTAATTGTGGAGACAGATGCTCCGTCCTCACTTAGCTTTGTAGAAGCCGAACGTCTCGCTCGATCAAGCGAATGGCGGTCGTGAGCCGGAGCCCCACGCAGGCGAACCCTGCGGCTCCACAGCTCCCCGCCCCTTCCGGCGTCTCGAAAGCACCCTGCCTTCCCTCAAGGAGTGGACCTCCCATGGCCGAGACGACCGCACGCCGAGTCCGCCACGCCGCCCGCCGCACGAACGAGTCCGAGCGCAAGAACGCCGCCGCCGCCCTGCAACGAGCCCTCGACCGCAGGGACAACGGCGGCGCGACGGGTCACTGACCCGAGCGTCCTCGTACCACCTCGAAATGGTCCACGCGCTCCCCGCTCTCGGCGAGCGCCGAGACCGTCAGCTTCGGGCTCGCTCCGGCCGTCACCTCCACCGCGAGGAACGAGAAGCCGGTATACCGCACCCGTGACCACTCCACCGTGTCCGGGTCCGGGAGGCGCAGCTTCGTCCAGTGGAACGACAGGATCGAATCGCGGTCGTCGACGTTCCCCTCGTAGCTGTCCTTCACCCCGGGGCCGAAGCTGTACAGGTCCTTGCCCGCGCCGCCCGCGGTGACGTACACGATGCCGTCGCGCGTCGGATCGGTCGTCGCGCCGACCGGCACGGGCTTGCCGACCTCGCCGCCCTTGACCGCGTCCGTGCGCTCGTAGACGTGGTTGTGGCCGTTGATCACCAGGTCCACCTGGTGCTTGGTGAACAGTTCGAGCCACGCGTCGCGCACCCCGCCGTCCGACGCGTGGGTCGCCGTCGAGTACATGCAGTGGTGGAAGAAGACCACGATGAAGTCGATGGAGTCGTCCGCCCGCAGTGCGGCGAGGCGCTTGTCCAGCCAGGCGGTCTGCTTGCCGTCCGTGTAGCCCTTGTTGGCGGGGATCTCGTACGAGACGTCGTTCGCGTCGAGCGCGACGACGCCGACATTGCCGTACGTGAAGGAGTAGACGCCGGGCGCGCTCGATGCGTCGAAGCCGTTCTCGGGCAGCGACCAGCGGGCGGACTGGCCGCCGTAGCCGTTCGGCGAGTACCAGGCCTCCATGTCGTGGTTGCCGGTCGTCACCATCCACGGGACGGACTTCGCCACGGACTCCGTCTGTGCGAGGAAGGTGTCCCAGACGCGTGCGTCGTACGTGTCGGACTCTTTCCCGTGTCCAGTGCTGTCCGCGTAGCAGATGTCGCCCGCGTGCAGATGGAAGGACGGGTTCTGGCCCAGGATCAACTGGTCGTTGGCGAGCGCGTCATAGCTCACGCCCTGGTCGCCGAAGGCCGTGAAGACGAACTTCTCCGCCTTGGCCGGGGCCGTGCGGAAGGAGCCGATCGTCGCCATCCGCTCCGGCGACGCGGGATCGAAGCCGTCGTGCCCGACGCCGTAGTAGTACGTCGTGCCGGGCTTCAGGCCGTCGAGCGCCGCGTGCAGGTAGTACTGCTCGACCGCGGGCAGCTTCTTCGACAGGGACGGGGTGTGCAGGTCGCGCACCTCCGCCTCGACCTTCTGGCTCAGCTCCCAGGGCTTCAACCCCACCCGCAGATAAGGGGACTTGACGGCGAACGGCACCTGCCAGGAGACGCGCATCTGGGTCTTCGGGTCGGCCCCGAAGGCGAGATGCCTGCCGAAGGGCGCCACCAGCTTGCCGTCGACCTTGACGGGCGCGGACGCCGCGACGAGCGGGCGGGAGGCCGAAGTGCCCTCGCCGTAAGCGCTGCCCGAGCTGCCCGCGAGCAGGCCGATGCCGCCGACCGTGCCGGCCGTGGCGAACGAACTGGCAAGGACCTTGCGGCGGGAGAACTTCTTGCGCAGGTACTCGTGCTGCTCCGGCATGCTCATCTCGGAGGCGAGCTGCTCCGGTATGCCGACATTGGGGGTGGGGGGTCCGGGGGGTGTCCCCCTGGAAGGTGCAGTCATGTCGACAGAACTTCCCAGTAACTTCCAACTCCCGCCAGACCTGAAGGTGAAGAGAGGGTGTCCATGTCATGGCGCCCCCGTGGCGTGACCAGGAGTGTCCGCATGCCGGACTGCGAGTGTCATCCCCTGGGACGAAGCGTAGGCTGCCCGCATGTCGGCAAGTTCTCGCAGCATCAATCTCGCAGTGATCCCCGGTGATGGAATCGGCCAGGAAGTCGTGGCCCAGGGGCTCAAGGTCCTAGGCGCCGTCCTCCCGCAGGATGTGAAGCTGGAGACCAAGGAGTTCGACTTCGGCGCCAAGCGCTACCACGCCACCGGTGAGACCCTCACCGACGCCGACGTGGCAGCCCTCAAGCAGTACGACGCGATCCTCCTCGGCGCGATCGGCGACCCCTCGGTCCCGTCCGGCGTCCTGGAGCGCGGCTTCCTGCTGAAGCTCCGCTTCCTCTTCGACCACCACGTCAACCTGCGGCCGTCCAAGCTCCTTCCGGGCGTCTCCACCCCGCTCGCGGGACAGCCGGAGATCGACTTCATCGTCGTACGCGAAGGAACCGAGGGCCCCTACACGGGCAACGGCGGCACCATCCGCCAGGGCACCGAGCACGAGGTCGCCACCGAGGTCTCCGTGAACACCGCCTTCGGTGTCGAGCGCGTGGTCCGTGACGCCTTCGCCCGCGCACAGGCACGCCCGCGCAAGAAGCTGACGCTGGTCCACAAGAACAACGTCCTCGCGTACGCGGGTCACCTCTGGACGAACGTCTTCAACAAGGTGGCCGAGGAGTTCCCCGAGGTCACCACCGACTACCTGCACGTGGACGCGGCGACGATCTTCCTCGTCACCGACCCCGCGCGGTTCGACGTGATCGTCACCGACAACCTTTTCGGCGACATCATCACCGACCTCGCGGCGGCCGTCTCCGGCGGCATCGGCGTCGCGGCGTCCGGGAACATCAACCCGGCGCGTGAGTTCCCCTCGATGTTCGAGCCCGTGCACGGCTCGGCCCCGGACATCGCGGGCCAGGGCAAGGCCGACCCGTCGGCCACCGTCCTGTCGGTCGCGCTGCTCCTGCGGCACCTCGGGTACGAGGACGAGGCCGCCCGCATCGAGACCGCCGTCTCCGCCGACCTGGCCGAGCGCGGCGACTCGGCCCGCACGACGGACCAGATCGGCGACGCGCTCGCCGTACGAGTAGCCGGCTGACCCGGCAGCTCACTCACCATCGACGAGAAGCCGCCGGGTCCACATCGGACACCCGGCGGCTTCTCGTATGCGGCTCCGGGTGCCACCATCGACCCCTGGGCCGCAAACACGCTGTTCCTTCCACCGGTTCCCGCGAGCGATAATCGAACGTGGGGCCGCGGAATGCAGGGAAGCTCGGACGTCCTAGTACCGGAAGTACAGACGTGAGCGCGGTCCGTCACCATCACACCGTGAAGGACGAAGCACTCATGACGACGACGCCGACCATCGAGCTCAAGCCCTCCTCGAACCCGCTGTCCACAGCGGAGCGCGAGGCGATCCTGGCCAACCCCGGGTTCGGCCGCCGCTTCACCGATCACATGGTGACGATCAAGTGGACGGAGGGCCGCGGCTGGCACGACGGCCAGCTCGTTCCGTACGGCCCGCTCGCCCTCGACCCGGCGACGAACGTCCTGCACTACGCCCAGGAGATCTTCGAGGGCCTCAAGGCCTACCGTCAGCCCGACGGCACGGTGGCCTCCTTCCGCCCCGACGCCAACGCCCGCCGCTTCCAGGCGTCCGCGCGCCGGCTCGCGATGCCGGAGCTGCCCGTCGAGACGTTCATCGAGGCGTGCGACGCGCTGGTCAAGCAGGACAAGGACTGGGTGCCGGCGCACGGCGGCGAGGAGTCCCTCTACCTGCGCCCCTTCATGATCGCGACCGAGGTCGGTCTTGGCGTGAAGCCCGCCAACGAGTACCTCTTCATCGTCATCGCCTCGCCCGCGGGCGCGTACTTCCCCGGCGGGGTCAAGCCCGTCTCGATCTGGCTCTCCGAGGACCGCGTGCGCGCCGTCCCCGGCGGCGTGGGCGACGCCAAGACCGGCGGCAACTACGCGGCGTCGCTGCTCGCGCAGGCCGAGGCCGCGGAGAAGGGCTGCGACCAGGTCGCGTACCTCGACGCGGTCGAGCACAAGTGGGTAGAAGAGCTCGGCGGCATGAACCTGTACTTCGTGTACGGCGCTGCGTCCAATGAGAAGCCCAAGATCGTCACCCCGACGCTGACGGGCTCGCTCCTCGCCGGCATCACCCGTGACTCGCTCCTCACGGTCGCCCGTGACCTCGGCTACGAGTCGGAGGAGGCGCGGGTCTCCATCGACCAGTGGCAGGCGGACTCGTCGGACGGCACCCTGACGGAGGTCTTCGCCTGCGGCACGGCCGCGGTGATCACCCCTGTCGGGACGGTCAAGTGCCGGTCGGGGGAGTGGGAGCAGAGTGGAGGGCAGCCGGGTGAGGTCACGATGAAGCTGCGTGAGGCGCTCCTTGACATTCAGCGGGGTACGTCGAAGGACCAGCACGGCTGGATGCATGATCTCGGCTGAGGGCTTAGCGGTACGTGAAGCGGGGCCCGGCGATAATTCGCCGGGCCCCGCTTTCGTGTTCAGGCTTTTGCCGGTGCGTTCTCGGCTGCGGGTTCGTCTTGGCCGGTCGCGCAGTTCCCCGCGCCCCTTTGGGGCGCTCCCTGCGGGCGGCGTTCCAGGGCGAGGTATGCCAGGCCGCCCACCACCCCCGACAGCAGGAAGCTGCAGTCCACCCCGCCCGTCAGGGGCAGCAGCGGGCCCTCGTACGTGGGGAGGGCGACCGCGGCAACGCCGACCGCCGCGCCCAGCGCCCAGGACGCCGTCGCCGGGATGTTCCAGCCGGAGCTGTACCAGTAACTCCCGCCCTTGGATCGGCGGTTGAAGACCTGGAGGGCGTCCGCGTCGTAGACGCCCCCGCAGCGGGCGAAGCCGATGAGGGTGATCACGGCCCACGGCGTACCGATCGCCGTGAGGAGCAGGACGAAGGACGTCATCGCGTCCGCCGCCTCCCACGCGAAGTGGCCCACGAAGACGCACGCCGTCGCGACGACGGCGACCGTGTACGTGGCCCGGGCGCGGGACGCCCGCGGCAGGATCGCGTCCAGGTCGAGGCCCATCGAGTACAGCATCAGACCCGCGTTGCCGACCGATCCCGCGGACGCGGCAAGCAGGAGTGGGATCAGGTACCAGCCGGGGGACGCGGACACCAGCGGCCCCGCGTAGTCGAGCGCCGCCCGCGCCGCGTACGCCGTGAACGTACCGAAGAGCTGTGGCACCAGAAGCCCGGCGAGCAGGCCGACCCATGCCGCCCGCAGCACCGAGCGCGAGCTGTGCCGCTCGGGGGAGATGTAGCGGGTGTAGTCGCCGAGGAGGGTGATGAAGGCGATGGGTCCTGAGAGGCCCGCCGCCACCAGCGCCAGGAGCCAGGTCGGCCAGAAGGAGCCGAGCAGGTAGCCGCCCGCGTCGGGGAGCGCCGAGGTGGTGAAGTCGGGGGCGAAGGCCACGGTCCCGAGGATCAGGAGGGCGGTCATGCCCACCGCCAGGATGCGGGAGAGCCGCAGCAGCACCCGGTAGCCGTAGATCGCGCCCGCCACGGTGGCCGCGGCGAGCAGCGCGTACACGATTCCGTACGAGAGGCCGCCGACCGGAAGGCCGACGAGCCGGTGCAGCGTGCCGACCATGACGTCGCCGCCGATCCAGATCGTCAGCGCGGTGTAGCCGAGGGAGAGCAGCAGGCCCACGATCGAGCCGACCAGGCGGCCGCGCACGCCGAACTGGGCCCCGGAGGACGTGGACAGGTTCGTACCGGTGCGGAGCGAGACGAGGGCGAGCGGCGCGGTCAGTGCCGTGCCGATCACCGTGCCCGCCACCACCGCGCTGACCGAGGCCCACCAGCCCAGGCCGAACGAGACCGGCAGCCACCCGAAGATGATCACTCCGAGGCAGAGATTGGATCCGAGCAGGATCGAGATGAGATCACGAGGACCGCTGGTGCGTTCCCCGTCCGGGATGGTGTCGACTCCGCGCTGTTCTATCGGCATGAGGGTGCCCCTGACGCTCGAGGGTGGCGGCCTGCGCACACAGGGTCGCCGTTCGACTGTTTGAGTGCCGCTCTATGTGAACTGAGTCAAGCTCGGACGTCAATGCTTCCGTGCAATGAATCTCATGGTTAGAGTGATGCTCTAAAGACGGAGGTGTGGTGTCGTGCGACTTACCCCCACGGAACGCGACCGGCTGCTGCTCTTCGGGGCCGCCGAGCTCGCCAGGGCCCGCAAGGCGCGCGGCCTCAAGCTCAACGTCCCCGAGGCGACCGCGCTGATCGCGGACACGGTGTGCGAGGCGGCCCGCGACGGGGCCAGACTCGCCGAGGCCATCGAACACGCGCGGGCGGTCCTCGGCCCCGACGACGTGCTGCCGGGTGTGGCGGACGTGGTGACCGAGGTGCATGTGGAGGCCGTCTTCGACGACGGCTCCCGGCTCGCTGTCGTGTCCCAGCCGATCGGCGCGGGTCTGGGGAGCGAGGCGCCCGGCGCGCTGCTGCCCGGGCCCGAGCACGCGGAGCTCACCCCCGCCGTGACGCTGACCGTGCACAACACCGCCACCGTGCCCGTCTCCGTCACCTCGCACTTCCACCTCTTCGAGGCCAACCCCCGGCTCGACTTCGACCGCTCGGCCGCGTACGGCATGCGGCTCGCGGTCCCCGCCGGGTCGTCCGTGCGCTTCGGGCCCGGCGAGAGCGTCGACGTGGGGCTCGTGCCGATCGGCGGCGACCGTGTCGCGATCGGCTTCGCCGGACTGGTGGACGGCGCCCTTGATGCGCCCGGCGCGAAGGAAGAGGCCCTGCGCAGGGCCGGGGCCTGCGGCTACCTGGGAGCTGACCGATGACCGGACAGAACATCGATCCGTACGCGTACGCCTCCACCCACGGGCCCCGCGCGGGCGACCGGGTCCGGCTCGGTGACTCGGGCCTGACCGTCCGTGTGGAGTCCGACGCGCAGAAGTACGGCGACGAATTCCTCGCGGGGTTCGGCAAGACCGCCCGCGACGGACTGCACCTGAAGGCCGCGGCGGTCCGCGAGACCTGCGACGTCGTGATCAGCAACGTCCTGGTGATCGACGCCGTGCAGGGCATCCGCAAGGTGTCCATCGGCATCAGGGAAGGCCGTATCCACGCCATCGGGCGAGCGGGAAATCCGGACACGCTCGACGGGGTCGACGTCGTCGTCGGCACGGGTACGTCCATCGTGTCCGGCGAGGGGCTCATCGCCACCGCCGGAGCCGTGGACACGCACGTCCACCTGCTGTCGCCGCGCATCATGGAGGCCTCGCTGGCCTCCGGTGTCACCACGATCATCGGCCAGGAGTTCGGTCCTGTGTGGGGTGTCGGGGTCAACTCGCCCTGGGCGCTGCGGCACGCGTTCAACGCCTTCGACGCCTGGCCGGTCAACATCGGCTTCCTGGGCCGGGGTTCGTCCTCGCACGACGCCCCGCTGGTCGAGGCGCTCGCCGAGGGCGGCGCGTCCGGCTTCAAGGTGCACGAGGACATGGGCGCGCACACCCGCGCCCTGGATACGGCGTTGCGGGTCGCTGAGGAGCATGACGTCCAAGTCGCCCTGCACAGCGACGGGTTGAACGAGTGTCTGTCGGTCGAGGACACCCTGAAGGTGTTGGAAGGGCGGACGATTCACGCCTTCCACATCGAGGGCTGCGGTGGCGGTCATGTGCCGAACGTCCTGAAGATGGCGGGCGTCCCGAACGTCATCGGGTCTTCCACCAATCCGACCCTGCCTTTTGGGCGGGACGCCGTCGCCGAGCACTACGGGATGATCGTCTCCGTCCACGATCTGAAGACGGACCTGCCGGGCGACGCCCACATGGCCCGCGACCGAATCCGTGCCGGGACGATGGGTGCCGAGGACGTGCTGCACGACCTGGGCGCCATCGGCATCACCTCGTCCGACGCGCAGGGCATGGGGCGGGCCGGTGAGACCGTACGCCGTACCTTCGCGATGGCCGGGAAGATGAAGGCCGAGCTCGGCCCCATGGACGGCGACGGCGGGGACGAAGCCGACGTGGACAACGCGCGCGTCCTGCGCTACATGGCCAAGCTGACCATCAACCCCGCCATCGCGCACGGCCTGGCCCACGAGGTCGGATCCATCGAGGTCGGCAAGCTCGCCGACATCGTGCTGTGGCGCCCCGAGTTCTTCGGCGCCAAGCCGCAGCTCGTCCTCAAGTCCGGCTTCCCCGCGTACGGCGTCGTGGGCGACCCGAACGCCGCGACGGACACCTGCGAACCCCTCGTCCTGGGCCCGCTGTTCGGGGCTCACGGCGCGACGCCCGCCGACATTTCGGTGGCCTTCGTCGCCCAGGCCGCTGTCGACCAGGGCAACGACAAGATGCTCACCCGGCGCCGCCGCGTCGCTGTCCGCGGCACCCGCGGCATCGGCCCCGCCGATCTGCGCCTCAACTCCCGCACCGGCGCCGTGGACGTCGACCAGCGCTCCGGCCTGGTCACGCTCGACGGCGACCCGGTCCGCTCCGAGCCCGCCGACTCGGTCTCCCTCAACCGCCTGTACTTCCTGTGACTCCTGTGAGGACCCCGCGATGACTTTCCGTATGCCCGCCGAGTGGGCCCCGCACGAGCGCACCTGGATGGCGTGGCCGGGCCCCAACCCCACTTTCACCAACGACGAGGAGCTGGCCGAGGGCCGCACGGCCTGGGCGAACGTGGCCCGCGCGGTGCGCCGCTTCGAGCCCGTCACCATGGTCGTCGGCACCGGCCAGAGCGAGTCCGCACGCGCACTGCTCGGCGTGGACATAGAGCTGGTGGAGCGCGACCTGGACGACGCGTGGATGCGCGACATCGGCCCCACCTTCGTCCGCGACGGTGACCGACTGGCCGCCGTGGACTGGGTGTTCAACGGCTGGGGCGGCCAGGACTGGGCCCGCTGGGAGCACGACTCGAAGATCGCGCGGCACATCGCCGACATCGCGGGCGTGCCGGTGCACTCCTCGCCGCTGGTCAACGAGGGCGGCGGCATCCACGTCGACGGCGAGGGCACTGTCCTGCTCACCGACACGGTCCAGCTCGACCCGGGCCGCAACCCCGGCCTGACCCGCGAGCAGGCCGAGGAGGCGATCCACGCCCGCATCGGAACCACGAAGGCCATCTGGCTGCCGCGCGGCCTGACCGGCGACTACGGCACCTTCGGCACCCGCGGCCATGTCGACATCGTCGCCGCGTTCGCCGCGCCCGGCGTGGTTCTCGTGCACACGCAGCAGGACCCCGCCCACCCCGACTTCGAGGTCAGCAAGGAGATCATCGGGATCCTGCGGGGGCAGACGGACGCGCGTGGCCGCACCCTGGAGATCGTCGAGGTGCCCGCGCCGACCGTCCTCGCGGACGACGAGGGCTGGGTCGACTACTCCTACATCAACCACTACATCTGCAACGGCGGCGTCGTCCTGTGCTCCTTCGGCGACCCGAACGACGAGATCGCGGCGGGCATCTTCCGCCGTCTCTTCCCCGACCGGACGGTGACACTCGTGGACGCCCGTACGATCTTTGCCGGGGGTGGTGGCATCCACTGCATCACCCAGCAGCAGCCGAAGGTGTGATCTAGGAGTACCCCATGGCCGGGACAGCCCGTGCGCGCAAGAACGCACCGCCGCGCGAGGACGTCCTCGCCGCGGCCATGGAGATGATCGCCGAGCGCGGCCTGGAGAAACTGACCATGGCCGCGCTCGGCCGCGAGGTCGGCATGAGCAGCGGCCACCTCCTCTACTACTTCCGCACCAAGGACGAGCTGCTCCTGCGCACCCTGGAGTGGAGCGAGTCCGCGCTCGGCGCCGAGCGCGGCCGGCTGCTCGCCCGCCGCGGCACGGCCCGCGAGCGGCTCGACGCATACGTGGATCTGTACGTCCCCGACGCCCCCGGCGACCCCCACTGGACGCTCTGGCTCGAGGTCTGGAACCGCTCCCTGAACGCCGACGAGGACGAGCGCGACCGGCAGGTCGCCATCGAGAGCGCCTGGCACCGCGACCTGGTGGCGCTGCTCGCCGAGGGCGTGTCGCGTGGCGAGTTCGGGGCGCTGGACCCCGACCGGTTCGCGGCCCGGCTGCGTGCGCTGCTCGACGGGTTCTCCATCCACGTGGCGATCGGACTTCGGGGCACGGGCCGGGACCAGATCCTCGCGCACGTACGGGAGTTCCTGGACGACGCGCTGGCCCCCACGGACGCCTAGCCCCCCGTCCAGGTTGTACGCAATCCAGCGGATTGCGCAGAGCCTGAGGGTGCGCTTGTATCCCCGTGTGCCCTCGGTGCCGGGCCGGGGGGGGAACGACAGGGACTCGAACTGGCCACAGGGAAGACCCAGTTGATCAGCGTCGACCGCATGGGCGGCCGCAACGGCCTCGCGGCGGGTGAGCCCTCGGTCAACCACGACGGCACCGTCGTGGCCTTCGCAGCGGCGTCACCCGATCTGGTGCCGGACGACACCAACGGAGTGTCGGACGTCTTTCTGCGGACCGCGAGGTGAGCGCCGACGGCGGCGCGATCGCCACCTCAGGCCAAGCAAATGAACCACCAACCACGAGAAACCACGGGGGACTTGACCATGTCCGGGAACCACCGCAAGCGCATCGCGCTCACCGCAGTGGCCGTCGTCGCCGCGGTCACCGTCACCACCCTGCCCGCCGCCTTCGCCGCACCCGGCGCCGACGCCGCGCCCCGCACGGAGGGCGTCAGCGTCACGGCGGACGGCAAGGCGGCCAATGACCGCTCATCGGGGGCGGCCCTCAGCAGGGACGGCCGGTACGCGGCCTTCGACTCCGAGGCCACCGACCTGACCGCAGGCGACACCAACGGGCTCCGCGACATCTTCGTACGCGATCTGCGCACCGGAAAGACGGAACGCCTCGCCCTTGAGGGCCGCGAGGTCAGGGGCGCGTCCCTGAGCGCAGACGGCCGCTACGTCGCGTTCCTCTCCTCGCCCGCGGGCAACTACTCGGACTCCGACGTCCGGCTCTACGACCGCAGGACCAAGAAGACCGAGCGCCTCGACGTCGAGCTGCCCGACGGCTTCGACGGCACCGGCGCGGGCGGCGTCTCGCTGAGCGCCGACGCCCGGTACGCCGTCTTCGACACCGATCACCGCGACGACGGCAGCACCGTCTTCCTGCGCGACCGCAGGACCGGCACCACCGAGCGGATCAGCCAGCCGAACGACACCTGGGAGCCGCGCGCCTCGCACTCGGCGACCGTCAGCGACGACGGCAGCCGCGTGGTCTACGCCCGCAACTACACCAACGGTCCGCGCGGCGACGACTGGAGCGATGTGTGGCTGCGCGACCGCACGACCGGCGAGCTGACCGAGGTGGACCGCTCGTACGACGGATCGGAGACCGAGAAGGAGTCCCTCGAACCGTCGATCAGCGGTGACGGCCGCAAGGTCGTCTTCGAGTCGCGCGACACGCATCTCGTCCCCGACGACAACGACGCCGCCTGGAACGTCTTCGTGCACGACATCGCCACCGGGAAGAACCAGCGGATCCACGGCACCCAGGGCGGCCCCGGCGAGGCCTACACCCGCTCGCCCGCGATCAGCGCGAACGGCCGCCTGCTCACCTTCATGACGGAGCTTGCCGAGCCGGGCTCCGAGTACGGCAAGGAGTGGCCCGCCTACCTGCGGGACCTGAAGACCGGCACGACCACGCTGATCAGCCCGGACACCACGGGCGGCACGGCATCGGCCAAGGTCGCCCCCGGCGCCATCTCGGCGAGCGGCGGGCGGATCGCCTTCTACTCCGCCGACGCGACCCTGCTGAGCGGCGACACGAACGACGGCTACGACATCTTCGTACGCCACATGCGCTGACTCTCTTCACCGGTGCGGGTGGTGTCCGGCCACGGGCCGCCCGCACCGGCCCGTCCACGTCCGCCCGCATCGTGAGACGGGGCAGCGGGGTGTGTGCGGGCTGTGGCAGGCTGCCTCCGTGCTCTCGTTCGCCATGATTATTGGCAGCAGGCGCGCCGGTCCGCAGTGACCGTCTCGTACCACCATGTACGGGCGGACACCGTCGTCTTCAGACCCGCGCGCAAACCTCTCGTACCCACGAGGGGTTTTTTCGTTTCCTGGCCCAACTGCAGCCGGACGCGGAGCGCGAGGGATCATTGAGGCGGTGGAGCCGGTCATTCCGGTAGACCGAGATCCGACACAGGAGCCAGATCAGCATGACGGAAACCAGCACACCCGACGATGCGTTCCACGTCTTTGACACCACGCTGCGCGACGGCGCGCAGCGCGAGGGAATCAACCTGACCGTCGCGGACAAGCTGACCATTGCCCGGCACCTGGACGACTTCGGCGTGGGCTTCATCGAGGGCGGCTGGCCGGGTGCCAACCCCCGCGACACCGAGTTCTTCGCCCGCGCACAGCAAGAGATCGACTTCCGGCACGCCCAGCTCGTCGCCTTCGGCGCCACCCGCCGCGCGGGGGCCAAGGCCGCCGAGGACCCGCAGGTCAACGCACTCCTCGACTCCGGCGCCCCCGTCATCACGCTCGTCGCCAAATCCCACGACCGGCACGTCGAGCTCGCCCTGCGCACCACGCTTGAGGAGAACCTGGAGATGGTGCGTGACACCGTCTCCTACCTCGTCTCCCAGGGGCGGCGCGTCTTCGTCGACTGCGAGCACTTCTTCGACGGCTACCGCGCCAACCCCGAGTACGCCAAGTCCGTCGTACGCACCGCCGCCGAGGCCGGCGCCGACGTCGTCGTCCTGTGCGACACCAACGGCGGCATGCTCCCCGCGCAGATCCAGGCGATCGTGGCGACCGTCATCGCCGACACCGGCGCCCGGCTCGGCATCCACGCCCAGGACGACACGGGCTGCGCCGTCGCCAACACCCTGGCCGCCGTGGACGCGGGCGCGACCCACGTCCAGTGCACGGCCAACGGCTACGGCGAGCGCGTCGGCAACGCCAACCTCTTCCCCGTGGTCGGCGCCCTGGAGCTGAAGTACGGCAAGAAGGTGCTGCCCGATGGCGCGCTGACCGAGATGACCCGCGTCTCGCACGCCATCGCCGAGGTCGTCAACCTCACCCCCTCCACGCACCAGCCGTACGTCGGCGTCTCGGCCTTCGCCCACAAGGCGGGCCTGCACGCCTCCGCGATCAAGGTCGACCCGGACCTCTACCAGCACATCGCCCCGGACCTGGTGGGCAACCGGATCCGCATGCTGGTCTCCGACATGGCGGGCCGCGCCTCCATCGAGCTCAAGGGCAAGGAGCTCGGGGTCGACCTGGGCGACGACCGCGAGTTGGTCGGCCGGGTCGTGGAGCGGGTCAAGGAGCGCGAGCTCCAGGGGTACACGTACGAGGCCGCCGACGCGTCCTTCGAGCTGCTCCTGCGCGAGGAGGCGGAGGGCAGGCCCCGGCGCTACTTCCGCGTCGAGTCCTGGCGAGGCATCGTCGAGGACCGGCCCGACGGCACGCACGCCAACGAGGCGACGGTGAAGCTGTGGGCCAAGGGCGAGCGCATCGTCGCCACGGCGGAGGGCAACGGCCCGGTCAACGCCCTCGACCGTGCGCTGCGGGTCGGGCTCGAGCGGATCTACCCCCAGCTCGCCAAGATGGAGCTGGTCGACTACAAGGTCCGCATCCTGGAGGGCAAGCACGGCACGTCCTCCACGACCCGCGTACTGATCTCCACCAGCGACGGTGAGGGGGAGTGGTCGACGGTGGGCGTGGCGGAGAACGTGATCGCGGCGTCGTGGCAGGCGCTCGAGGACGCGTACACCTTCGGACTGCTGCGGGCGGGCGTCACGCCCGTGGAGTGAGATGCGGTCTCATCCAAGCGCTGACGAACAAGCTATGACGAAGTGAAAACAGTCGGGCTCCGGACGTCCGTCCGGGGCCCGGCTGAGTTAGCTTCGAAGTATGAGGAAGAATGGGACGAAGCGCATTTTTGTCGCGTTGTCCGGCCTTCTCGTCTCCCTGGGGGCCGTGTCGCTGACGGCCGCGCCCGGAGCCGCGGCGGCCACGAGCGTCCCGGTGATCGCGGAGGCCTGGGAGAAGAGCCCGGTGTACGTCGATCCGGCCGCCTCGGACCAGCTGTCCGGGGCCGATGCGGACGCCCTCGCGAACAAGATCGAGGATGCCGACAAGCCGGTCTTCGTGGCGGTGCTGCCCGCCGACTTCCCCCAGCAGGACCTCTTCCGCGACCTCCGGACCGAGACCGGGGTGACGGGTGCCTACGCCATCAGGCTCGGCGACAAGTTCGACGCCAAGGCCGACCCGCAGGTCCTGAACAACAACGAGATCTCCAACCTCGTGCAGACCTACGGCGACGAGACCAACACCAAGACCCAGCTCAACGCCTTCGTCGACCAGGCCATCAAGGACGCGAACGGCACGGCACCGTCCTCCTGGGCCGGAACAGGCTCCGACGACGGCGTTCCCGTGGGCGCCCTGATCGGCGTCGGTGTGGTGCTCGTGGCCGGTGCCGGTGCGACGTACGCGGTCGTCAGCAGGAACCGCCGGCGCAAGGCGGACGAGCAGCGGGCGGCCCTGGAGAAGCTGCGGGTCGTGGTCGACGAGGACATCACGGCGTACGGCGAAGAGCTCGACCGCCTCGACTTCCACCCCGCAGAGGCGGGCGCGGACGACACGATGCGCGCGGACTACGAACGGGCCCTTGACTCGTACGAGAAGGCCAAGTCCTACATGGCGGCGGCGGAGCGCCCCGAGGAGGTCCGCGGCGTCACCCAGGCACTGGAGGACGGCCGCTTCTCGCTCGCTCTGCTGGCCGCGCGCCGTGAGGGCAGGCCACTGCCGGAGCGCCGCGCCCCCTGCTTCTTCGACCCCCGGCACGGCCCCTCGGTCAAGGACGCCCAGTGGGCACCGCCGGGCGGCGCCGAGCGCTCCGTCCCGGTGTGCCTCGCCGACGCCACCCGCCTCGCCGACGGCGAGGAACCGCTGGCCCGCACGGTCGCCACGGACTCCGGAGAGCGCCGCCCCTACTGGGAGGCGGGCCCCGCCTACGGCCCCTGGGCAGGCGGCTACTTCGGCGGCGGCATCCTGCCGGGCCTGCTCATCGGCACGATGCTGGGCAGCATGATGGCGAGCCCCGCGTACGCGGCGGACTACGGCTCCGGGTACGGCGACTTCGGGGCGGGCTCCGGCTACGACGGCGGCGACTACTCCGGGTCGGACTTCGACCCCGGGGACTTCGGGGGCGGCGGAGACTTCGGCGGGGGCGGGGACTTCGGTGGGGGCGGCGATTTCGGGGGCGGGTTCTAGGCGGCTTCGGGCTCGGTCTCGCCGCCGCGCCACTCGTGCGCGAGCAGCGACCAGACCTCCATGTCGTGCCGGACCCCGCGGTACAAGGACTGGTCCCGCAGGGTGCCGTCCAGGTGCATGCCCATCCGCTGGGCGACGGCCCTGCTGCGGGTGTTGCCCGCGCTGTTCCACCACTCGATCCGGTGCATCCCGCGCTCACCGAAGGCGTACGCGATCAAATGCCGTACGCCCGCACTGATCAGCCCGCGGCCCTCGCCCGCGGGTTCCGTCCACACGCCGATCTCGCAGTTGCCGCGCTCGGCGTCGAACTGCACGAACATCACGCCGCCGACCAGGGTGCCGTCCAGCCAGATCCCGTAGATCCGCCCGGCGTCGTTGGCCTGCTTGTCCGCGAAGACCTGGAGCGTGGCGCGGGCGGATTCCGCATCGGTGGAGCGTGTGGCCCACGGGATCCACGGGTCGGTGTGCGGGCGGGCCCGGTCGATGTGGGCGAGGAACTCGTCGGCCTGCCAGGGCTCCAGGAGGCGGAGCTCGGCACTCTCGGTCAGCGGTATGGCGTACATGGCGGGTCCTAGGTACGAGGTACGGGTACGAGGCACAGAGGTACGTAACGAACGTTGGGTATGTACCCTACCGGGTATGACGCCAGCCCGTGGAGACCATGACGCCCGCCGGACCGAGGTCTCCCAGGCGGTGTGGCGGGTTCTTGCGGCGCGCGGCTTCGGTGGCCTCACGCTGCGCGCGGTGGCCACGGAGATGGGGGCGACCACCGGCCTCCTGACGCACTACTTCCCGAGCAAGCGGGCCCTGGTGCGCCACGCCTTGGAGGTGCTCGACCGCCGGTCAGCGCAACGCGCCCGCCCTGCGGCGGAACAGGCCGGTGCGGCGTCGGGCCTGGTGATGCTGCGGGCCCGGCTCCTGGACATCCTTCCCCTGGACGCGGAGGGCGCGGCGAGCAACCGCATCTGGGTGGGCTCCTGGGACGTGGCGCTCTCCGACCCGGAACTGGCGGAGGAGCACGCGGCGCGCTACCGCCTGGGCCGCGAGCGGATGACCGAGCACATCGCGGAGGCCCAAGCCCTGGGCGAACTGCCGCAGGCTCCACCGGCAGCGGATGTGGCGGCGGCGGCCCAGAGTTTCGTGCTCGGCCTGGTGGTCCAGGCGCTGTTCGCGCCGGGGGAGTTCCCGGCCGAGCGGCAGATCGCGCTGGTGGACGAGTACTTGGCGCGGCTGACGGAGGGCTGAGGGGGCCGACGCAAGGGGCCGGGACCGCTTCCCCCTTGACCTACCGCTTGACGCGACGCCACTTCAGCGAGACGATACGTCTCGTACCGTCACGGCTAGCACTGGAGTCCCCATGAAGGAATCGACCCCCCAGACCCAGGAGCAGTACGTGGACGTCGCCCCCGGCGTGCGGCTGTGGACTGAACGGCGGGGCGCGCCCGACGCCCCCGCGCTGCTCCTGATCATGGGCGCGCAGGCCTCGGGGCTCGGCTGGCCCGACCCCCTGGTCGAAGCGCTGGCGGCCCACCACCAGGTGATCCGCTACGACCACCGGGACACGGGCCGCTCGACCTCCACCTTCGACGAACGCCCGTACCCCGTAACGGACTTGGCGCAGGACGCGATATCGGTCCTGGACGGCCTGGGCATCGAGCGGGCCCACCTGGTGGGCATGTCGCTCGGCGGCATGCTGACGCAGCTGGTCCTGGCGGACCACCCCGAACGCGTACTGAGCGCGACGCTGATCGGCACCTGCGCGCTGAGCACCACCCCGTACCGGGCCGCGGACGGAACCGAGACCCCCGTACCCGAGCTCCCCGGCATCTCCCCCCAGATCCTGGACCTGTGGTCACGCCCGGTCGAGGACAAGGGCCTGGAGGCGGAACTGGACCGCAGGGCGGAACACTGGCAGGCCCTGAACGGCACCGAACTCCCCTTTGACGCCGACTACTTCCGCGCCCTGGAGCGCAGGATCATCAACCACACCGGCACCCACGTGGCCTCGACGGCCCACGCGAGGGCGGACGACGCGAACATGCTCCGCACCGAGGAACTGGCCACCACGCAGATCCCCACCCTGATCATCTCCGCCACGGCAGAACCGGTGTTCCCGCCCCCGCACCCCCAGCACCTGGCCCAGGTGATCGCGGGCGCACGCCTGACGGAGATCCCGGGCATGGGGCATGCGTTGCCGCCGGAGGTCCTTGGACCGTTGACGGAGGCGATCTTGTCGAACAGCCTTACGCGTAAGGGGATTCGTTAAGGGAAGTGCACTTCCGGCGGCGGCAGGGCAAGTCCTTCCTGCTCGACTCGCTCGCCCGCGCCGCCGGGGAACCAGCCGCGTTCCCGTGCGATGTACGCCGTGTGGACGGCCGGCGCGGTCTTGCCGACGCCGCTCAGACCTATGAAGGCGGCCGGTGGGGAGGGCAGGGCGGAGGTCGCGGTGGGTGCGGGGCCGTACTGCGGGTACACCACCTTGCCGATTGCGTCGCCCTGGAACGTGCTCCGGCTGAAGTCGATGTGGTCGCCCGTGGTCACGACACCCCGCCCCCCCCGCGTCATGCTCGACTCCCGTTGCCCCGGCGGCACTTGATCCTAGTCGCGCCGCCGATCGGCCGCCGCATGCCACCACCCGGGAGGCGAAGGCCCGACCGCCTTCGACGTGGGCTGGTCCGGGTGCAGGCCGAGGGGTCGCAGGGCTGACGAGCGGACATGGACCGCGAAGGAGCCGTGCCAGTGGCCGTCCGGGCCCCGGCCGCACATGTGGTCCCAGTAGATGTCTTCCGGCGCGAGGGGCATCCAGTCGATGCCGCGCTCACGCAGTCAAGCGCGGAGGGCGGCCATGGGGTGCGGGCGGCCGGGGGTGTTCTCGTACGCGGTGATGGTGGTCCACATGGCAGCCATCGTGCCCGCTCGGGGGTGCGGCCGCAGCAGATTTACGTCCTCGCCCGGAGAGCGTGCGTGCCCAACCCCGTGAGCTCCGCGGACAGTTGCCACAGGCGGGTCGCCGCATCCGGGTCCGTCGCCCACGGTTTCACTCCGCCGATCAGCATGTCCTGCGTCGTCGCGGGCTCCGCGATGTCGCAGTCCTGGCAGTACGCGCCGCCGTGGGCGTCCAGGAGGGGTGACGTCGCCGCCCAGAGCGCCGTTGCCGCGCCCTGCGCCGGGGTCTTGAAGCCGGGGGCCGGTGTGCCGTCGGGGGTGATCCAGCCCTGGGCGATCTGCTCTTCGCGGGGGATGTGGCGCTGGAGGGGAGTCAGGATGCTGCCGGGGTGTACGGCGAAGGCTCGGGGGCCGATGCCGGTCGTGTCGTGGAGGGAGTTCAGGTGTACGGCGAAGAGTGCGTTCGCCGTTTTCGACTGGGCGTAGGCCAGCCGGCGGTCGTAGCTCTCGTGGGCGAAGTGCGGGTCTTCCCAGCGGATGTCGGAGAGGAAGTGGCTGGCGGAGGACACGGACACCACGCGGGCCGCCTCGCCTGAACTCAGCGCCGGATAGAGGTGGTTGGTGAGTGCGAAGTGGCCCAGGTGGTTGATCGCGAAGTGCGCCTCCCAGGCGCCGTCCGGGCCCACGCGGGTCTCCGGGCACGCCATGATGCCCGCGTTGTTGATGAGGATGTCGAGCTTGCCGTCGTCCGTCTCCAGGAAGTGGTCCGCGAACCTCCGGACGCTCTCCAGGTCCGCCAGGTCCAGCGCCCGTACCTCCACCCGCGGCACGCCGCGCAGCGCATCCCGCGCCGTGGCGGGCCTGCGCGCCGGGACGACGACGTGCGCGCCCGCGCGGCTCAGCGCCCGCGTGATCTCCAGGCCGAGCCCCGAGTAGCCGCCGGTGACCAGCGCCGTCCTGCCCAGGAGGCTGATTCCGTCGAGTACGTCGTCCGCCGTGCTTGACGCGTCGAATCCGCTGCCGATCTTGTGCTGCCGTAGCCGAGTCGTCATGCGGGCGACCGTAGGAGTTGGAGCGCCCTCCAGCGCAAGGGGCCGGGGCGGCCCGGCCTACTCCGGTGCCTTGCAGGAGGAGTACGTGTTCAGATCCCCCGTGTCCGGCTTGAAGCGGTTCTGCCAGTCGCCGGGATACGTGTCGACCAGGGCGGGCAACTGCGTCTTGATGTCGTTGGCCCACTCCTCGTTGAGATAGTCCCGCACGGCGGCGAGCAGCTTCTCGCAGTCTTCGGTGTGGCCCTTCTGCAGCCCGATGCCGTACCGATTGGTGAGCCCGAACGCGACATCGGGGACGACCTTCAGCGGCACCTTGCTCCTCTTCTGCTGCTCCACGTATCCGTACAGGAGCGCCTCATCGGTGAACACCGCGTCGACATTGCCCTGTTGGAGCTTGGACACACAGGTCGAGAAGTCCGCCTCCTCGCGGATCGTGGTGCGCGGCGGCAGGTCCGCCCGCGCCGACGTCGATCCCTCGACCGTGCAGATGAGTTTGTCCTGGACGTCCTTCTCTTTCTTGATCTTGTTGTAGTTCTTCCGCACCAGGAAGCCCTGTTGGGTGTTGAGGTAAGGGCCGACGAAGTCGACCTCCTTCTCGCGTGCGGGAGTTATGGAGTACGTGGCGATCACCAGCGTCGCCGCGCCCTGGTCGAGCTCCTGCTCGCGCCGGCCGGTCGGCACGTCCTGGAACCGGACGGTGAACCCGAGCTCCTTGCCCAGGTGGGCGGCCAGGTCCACCTCGAACCCGCGGTCGGTGTGGTTGGCGTGCAGGCTGAACCCCGGCTGGTCGAACGCCGCGCCGATGTGCACCGTGCCGTCGAGCAGCGACGGCTCCTCGTCCCCGTCGTCGCCGCAGGCCGTCACCGCCACCAGCAGGAAGGCGGTCACCGCGAGCGCGGAACGGCGGGCGCGGGTCCGGTGTGAGCGCTTCATGGGGCGTCCCCAGTCGTCGGTCGTCGGTCGTCGGTCGTCAGTCGTCGGGTCAGTGGTCGTCGGTCGTCATCAGTCGTCCAGTTGGGCCGAGTCGATCTTCAGGTCCAGCTTGCAGTTGCGTTCCGCCGCCGCCTCGACCGAGAGGCGGATGTCCTTGACGCCGTCGCCCAGGTCGAACCTGAACTCCTCGCCCGCCGGTTTCGTCTGCGGGCGGTGCCGGCCGGTGCCCGACCGCGGGACCACGGTCAGCTGCGTGTTCGGGGCGCAGACCGGTGACTCGGGGTCGTACTCGGACACGGAGAAGGTGATCGTGAGGACCGGCTTGGGGCGGTCGGTGTGCGCGGAAGCGGTCACCGTCCTGCCCCGTTCGACGGGCCCCTCGGGCTCCAGGGAGAACTCATGGGTGAGCTGGACCGGACGGCTGTCCAGATACGCCCACGCCCCCCACGAAGTGAGCCCCACGACAAGCACCGCCAGCGGGACCACCGCCAGCATCAGGGGCGGGTAGAGAGGCAGCTCCTCGGTGTCCTTGTCGCGGGCGCGGATCAGCGACAGCATGCCGGCGACGAAGGCCAGCAACGCCCCCGCCACCACGCCGATCACGGCGGGGTCCCCGCCGAGCCGGTACCAGATGGCGGCCCCCGCGAGGATGACGACGAGATTGATGAAGATCATCAGGGCGAGCATCGAGGTGTTGTCCGCCAGGCGCGCCTTCACCGACGTGGCGACACCCGAAAGCCAGGCCGGCGCCGCGCGCCGGGTGGTGCCCCGCGAGGACGTGTCTCCGGATGGGTCCCCGGGCGTGTCTCCGGATGGGTCCTGCGCTGACGGGTCTTGCGCCCCGTTGGCCGTCATGTGCGGAGGATACGTTCACTAGCTGGGCATCGACAGGCCAACAGGCGGACACAACACGGGAGTTGGCGGATGTGTTCAATCCCGGGCCGGGTTCGGTCGAAGACCGCGTTCAGTCGACGATCGCGCTCATTCGGCCCGGGACGGCGTCACCTGCCACCGCCCCGAATGCCCCGGCGGGAGCGCCAGGTCGCGCCGGACCGCCGCGTAGTACTCCTCGCGCGTGCTGCGCTGGCGGTCGAGCAGCCGCGCCCACGCGTCGGGATCCCGGGTGCCCTCGCGCATGAAGCGCTCCATGTCGACCACCGTCAGGACCCAGACCCGTGCCGTGGCCACCACCTCCGGCGTGCCGAGCATCAGCAGCGCCTCGCCGGCCGGGTCGCGGGCACTGGCAGCCTCGGCCAGGTGGGGCTCCGCTTCGGCGGGGGACATGGGGTGCGGATGCGGGTCGTTGCCGTGGTGGGCCGATACGCGGTAGGTGAGGGTCACCGTCTGCTTCAGGACCCGGGCGTACTCGGTGTAGACGGTGAGCCGCCGCTCCTCCCATCGGGCGGCCTGCTCCCGCTGAAAGCGCACGCGGTCGCCGCGCATGATGGCCACGTACGAACCGAGGGCGCCGACGATCACGCCTATGAGGGCGGGCAGTTGCTGCAGAAACTCGGGCACGGCCCGAACCGTATCGAAGGAGTCGGAGAGCACACACAGGGCCCGTCCGAATACGCCGAGCGCCCGCCCTCCCGTTACGGGGGTGGAGGGCGGGCGCGCTCGTGGAGGGCTGAAAAGCCCGGTCAGGCCAAGGCCCTGTCAGGCTGAAAGCCCCTGTCAGGCGGCGTTCTTGATGGCGGAGATGTCGAAGTTCAGCTTGATCTTGTCGGAGACCAGCACCCCGCCCGTCTCCAGAGCCGCGTTCCAGGTGAGGCCCCACTCGGAGCGGAGGATCTCCGACTTGCCCTCGAAGCCGACGCGCTCGTTCCCGAACGGGTCGGTGGCCGCGCCGTTGAACTCCAGGTCGATGGAGATCTGCTTGGTGGTGCCGAGGATCGTCAGGTCACCGGTGATGCGGTAGTCGTCGCCCCCGAGGGCCTCCGCCTTGGTGGACCGGAACGTCATCTCCGGGAACTCGTCGATCTTGAAGAAGTCCGAGCTCTTCAGGTGGCCGTCACGGTCGGCGCTGCCGGTCTCGATGCTCTCCATCTTGATGTCGATGGAGGCCGTCGAGCGGGACGGGTCCGCGCCGTCCAGGTGCAGCGCGCCGGAGAGGTCCGTGAACGAGCCCTTGACGTTCGTGACCATGGCGTGCCGGGCGACGAAGCCGATGGTCGTGTGCGAGGCGTCGATCGTGTAGTCGCCGGTCAGGGCGGCAAGCTCCGGGTTGACCGGGGCGGGCGCCGTGGCGGTGTCGTTCTTGCGGCCGAAGAGACCCATGACTGCTCCTTGGGGACGAGCTGCGGGCGGTGAAGCCGAGCTGCGAGCTACGGGGATGTATCTGTTGAATGTTCAACGAGATTGACTGTAACCCCATTCTGTTCAATATTCAACAGAGAGCGGAGCGTGCTCGTGAGGTCACTTACCGAGGTCGACGCCATGGTGGGTGCAGGCGCCCCGCCCCTTGGACTTCCGCCCCGCGGTTCTCTGCAGCGCGCCAAGGTCGACTTCACCGCACCGGCGAGCGGCACGGCGACCCTGACGGCCGAGGCCGCCGGCGGCTCGACGGCCCGGGTGCGGATCGCCGACGTACGCGTCGTCGCAGCGGGGGAGGGGTGACGGACCCGCGCACCCATATCGCGCTCAGGCACGCCCCGTACACCCAGTCCGGCTGGAACGGAAAGCTCATCGACGACGTCCTCGACGGCGCGCGCTCCCTGAAGACGCACGAGGGCAACAACGGCCTCGTGTACCCGCACCACCCCCGCGACCGTCCCCCTCACCAACGGGCGCTCCTGCAAGGTCAGTTACGACTACCAGGCGAGCCACGCCGACTCCTTCGACTGGGTCACCGGGTACGACAGGATCGCCGCGGACGGCAAACCGGACTCGGTGGAGACGCGCCGCACCGCGCTCGGCGAGCAGCGCACGACGGGCCACTTCGAGCAGACCGTCACGGCGGGCTGCGGCGGCACCTGGGTGGGCCTGCGGATGCGCGACGACGCGGCCGAGACCGCCGACCTGGCCCTGGACAACCTCAAGGTGACCGACCTGGGTCCGGCGACGGAGAAGCCCGCGTGCGCGACGCTCGGCCTCGCCAGCAAGGCGGAAACCCTTGAACCGGGCGTGAAGAACGAGGTCACCGCCACCTGGCAGGTCACTCCGCCCGCAGACGCCAAGTACCGGACGTACAAGCTGAGTTCAAAGGTGACGTACGCGATCGACGTCCTTCACGGCGCAGGTCGGCCAGGACGACTCGCAGGGGATGCGGGGGAGCGTGCAGTTCAGCGTGGCGGCCGACGGGGCGGAGAAGGACGGCGGTGACGGACCCGGCAATGATCAAGCAGACTGGGGGGAGGCGCGGTTCCACTGCGGGAGCTGATGGCGGCTCCCGGGTCCGGGGCGTATTTTCGTCGCCTGTGAGGTGTCTCTCACGTAGCGCTTTGTGGAATCCCTACAGCTGAACATGGCTCTGAGCAGTCACTTCGGGCGCACGGGAGTGAGGTTCTGTTCGGGGGTGCCAGGAAAACGGGCCGGAGACTGTGCAGAGTCGACGGTCCGTTTTTATGGGTGCGCTTCGTAAGGTCACTACATGACCGTTTTGGACGACACCGCTTCTCCCGAAGGCGAGCCCACCGACGCGCGTGGGCGCGTGGCCGAACTGCACGCGATCCGTGCCGAGGCGCTGCGCGGACCGAGCGAGAAGGCGACGAAGGCCCAGCACGCCAAGGGCAAGCTGACCGCGCGCGAGCGGATCGAGCTGCTGCTCGACGCGGGTTCGTTCCAAGAGGTCGAGCAGTTGCGCCGGCACCGGGCGACCGGGTTCGGCCTGGAGGCCAAGAAGCCGTACACCGACGGTGTCATCACCGGCTGGGGCACGGTGGAAGGGCGCACGGTCTTCGTGTACGCCCACGACTTCCGTATCTTCGGCGGCGCGCTCGGCGAGGCGCACGCCACCAAGATCCACAAGATCATGGACATGGCCATCGCGGCCGGTGCCCCGCTGGTCTCCCTGAACGACGGCGCCGGCGCCCGTATCCAGGAGGGCGTCTCCGCGCTCGCCGGGTACGGCGGCATCTTCCAGCGCAACACCAAGGCGTCGGGCGTCATCCCGCAGATCAGCGTGATGCTGGGCCCGTGCGCGGGCGGCGCCGCCTACTCCCCGGCCCTGACGGACTTTGTCTTCATGGTCCGCGAGACCTCGCAGATGTTCATCACCGGACCGGACGTGGTGCGTGCGGTGACCGGTGAGGAGATCTCCCAGAACGGTCTGGGCGGCGCGGACGTGCACGCCGAGACGTCGGGCGTCTGCCACTTCGCGTACGACGACGAGGAGACCTGCCTCGCCGAGGTGCGCTACCTCATCGCGATGCTGCCCTCCAACAACCGCGAGAACCCGCCGGCGCACGAGTCGGACGACCCGGCGGACCGCCGCAGCGATGTCCTCCTCGACCTGGTCCCGGCGGACGGCAACCGTCCGTACGACATGGCCAAGGTCATCGAGGAGCTCGTCGACGACGGCGACTACCTGGAGGTCCACGAGCGCTGGGCCCGCAACATCATCTGCGCGCTCGCCCGTCTGGACGGCAAGGTGGTGGGCATCGTCGCCAACCAGCCGCAGTCCCTGGCGGGTGTCCTGGACATCGAGGCCTCGGAGAAGGCCGCCCGCTTTGTCCAGATGTGCGACGCTTTCAATATCCCGATCGTGACGCTTCTGGACGTCCCCGGCTTCCTTCCGGGTGTCGATCAGGAGCACGGCGGGATCATCCGGCACGGCGCGAAGCTGCTCTACGCCTACTGCAACGCGACGGTGCCGCGGATCTCGCTGATCCTGCGCAAGGCGTACGGAGGTGCCTACATCGTGATGGACAGCCAGTCCATCGGCGCGGACCTCACCTACGCCTGGCCGACCAACGAGATCGCGGTGATGGGCGCCGAAGGTGCCGCCAACGTCATCTTCCGCCGGCAGATCGCGGCCGCCGAGGACCCCGAGGCGATGCGTGCGCGCATGGTCAAGGAGTACAAGGCCGAGCTGATGCACCCCTACTACGCCGCGGAGCGAGGCCTGGTCGACGACGTGATCGACCCCGCCGCCACCCGCGAGGTCCTCATCAGCTCCCTCGCGATGCTCCGCAACAAGCACGCCGACCTGCCGTCGCGCAAGCACGGCAACCCCCCGCAGTAATCCTGCAGTAGCCCACAAGGAGAACGCTGCACATGACTACCCCCGACATCCGCGTCGAGAAGGGGCACGCCGAGCCGGAAGAGGTCGCCGCCATCACGGCGATCCTGCTGGCCCGCGCCGCCGCACAGCCCGCCGCCCCTGCCCGCCGCGGCCGCGACAAGGCCGGCTGGCGCCGCTTGGAGCGCACCCCGGGCTTCCGAGCCCCGCACAGCTGGCAGGGCTAGCCTCACCGCCTGACACACGCTTCAGGGCCCGTACTCCGCTGAGTACGGGCCCTTTGCGTTGCCGGGTAAACGGGTGGGTGGGCGGGAAACGCAAGGGCCCCGCACCGACGTAACGGTGCGAGGCCCATCGACGTACAGGCAAGGACCGCTAACGCAGCCGAGCCATCAACGCATGCTCAACAAGCGTGATCAGCGCGCTCTTCGCGTCCGCGCGGTGCCGCGCGTCGGTGGTGATGATCGGGGTGTCGGGGCCGATCTGGAGCGCCTCGCGGACCTCTTCGGGGTTGTACGGCTGGTGGCCGTCGAAGCCGTTGAGGGCGATCACGAAGGGAAGACCGGAGTTCTCGAAGTAGTCGACGGCGGGGAAGCAGTCGGCGAGCCTCCTCGTGTCGACCAGGACGACAGCGCCGATCGCGCCGCGTACGAGGTCGTCCCACATGAACCAGAAGCGGTCCTGACCGGGCGTACCGAAGAGGTACAGGATCAGGTCCTGGTCCAGGGTGATGCGGCCGAAGTCCATGGCGACCGTGGTGGTCGTCTTGTCTCCGGTGTGGGTGAGGTCGTCGATGCCCGCGGACGCGGACGTCATGACGGCCTCGGTGCGCAGCGGGTTGATCTCAGAGACCGCCCCGACGAACGTGGTCTTGCCCACGCCGAAGCCGCCCGCCACCACGATTTTCGCGGAAGTGGTGGAGCGGGCTGTTGCTCCGCCGCTAGAGCTTGCGAAGTCCACTGAGCACCCTTTCGAGCAGTGTCACGTCTGGCTGGCCGCCGGCGGACTCGTCGCCGCCCGGCTGGTGGATGGCGACAAGTCCGGCCTCGGCCAGGTCGGCTACGAGGATCCGGGCGACGCCGAGGGGGATGGTGAGCAGTGCCGAGATCTCGGCCACTGACTTGATTTCGCGGCACAAGTTGCAGATGCGCTGATGCTCGGGCAACTGGCCCTGCAACTGGTGCGGTTGTGCGGTGGTGTGCACCAGCGCCTCGATGGCGAGCTGGTAGCGGGGCCTGGTCCGGCCGCCCGTCATGGCGTACGGGCGCACCAGAGGGTTGCTCGCAGAACCTGCGGGCGCCGCTTCAGGCGCGCGTCGCTGTGGTTGCACTGGCTGGATCCTGGGTGTGTGGGGCTGCTCGTACGGGTTCTGGCGAGGGCCCGGCTGCTGCGGCTGCCGGTACGGCGCGCGGTGCTGACTGGGCGCGGAGGGGAAGTTGTACCGGTTCGGCGCCCCGTCGTGCGGCCCCTGTGCCTGGCCGTGGCCAGACGACCAGTTGGCCGATGACGATCCGTCCGGGGGTGTTCCTGAGCCTGCCACGTACTCCTCCTCCGACTGTGCCGGGCACCATCATTCTGGAGCCGCGTCCCGAAACCTTACGGCCACGGGACGCGTGAACGCACCGTCCGTCTATTAGTTGAGAAGGCTCCCCTGCAGCTCCGCACGCAGGTCGGGCGTGAGCACGGTGCCGGCGCGGTCGACAAGAAGCGCCATCTCGTACCCAATGAGACCGATGTCCGCATCCGGGTGGGCCAGTACGGCCAGCGAGGAGCCGTCGGAGATGGACATAAGGAAGAGAAATCCTCGCTCCATCTCCACAACGGTCTGGGTCACGGAACCGCCCTCGAAGATCCGGGAGGCCCCGGCGGTGAGGGAGGTCAGACCGGATGCGACGGCCGCGAGCTGGTCGGCCCGGTCGCGGGGGAAGCCTTCGGACATCGCCAGAAGGAGTCCGTCGGCGGAGACCACCACGGTGTGGGACACCCCGGGGGTGTTGTCCACGAAGTTGGTGATCAACCAGTTCAGGTTCTGCGCCGCCTGGCTCATCGGGCTCACACTAACGCTCCTGGTTGTAGGTGCTGTCAGGACCGCGGTGATTACCGGTGTCCTGGCCATTCGTGTCACTGCCTGCGCTGCGTCCCCGCTGGACGCCCCGGCGCAGGTTGCTCAGCCTGCCCCGTACGTCCTCGGGGTCGCGGGAGACCTGGGGGCCGCCCTGTGGGGTCTGTTCCGCCGTGCCCTCGACCAGATTGGCCTTGGGCACCCGCTTCGGGAGTCCGGACGGGGTGACCCCACCCGCCTTGGGCTCCTTCAGCTGCTCGGCGCGCTGCCAGCGGTCGTCGTTGGACGAACGCCAGTTGCTGTCGTTGTTGCCGAACGCGTCTTCGGCCGGGGCCGGGGCCGGAGCGCTGCCGTTGCCGGTGGCGCCGGTCGAGCCGCGGCGCGGAAGACCCGCAGCGGTGGTGTCGTGGACGGTGGAGGGGGCCGGTCCGGGACGCTCGAAGCCTACGCGCTCCCCGCCGTTCAGGGGAGCCGCCGGACCAGATTCCGCTTCCGGAGCGTACTGGTCCCGATACCCGCCCGAGTTGTTCTCGTGTCCGTCACGCGACGGCCAGTCGTCCTGGTGAGAACGGTCCGGGTAGGCGGCGAAGGGCTCGGAGACGACACCCGTACGGGCGGCTTGATCGTTGTGACCCGCCTCCGTATAGGGGGCGTCCTGGTAGCCGTCCTGCGCCGGATAGTACGGCTCTTCGTACGACTGCGGGGCCTGCGCGCCCTGGTTGTACTCGTCGTACGCCGGTGCCTGCTGGTCGTATCCGGTATCGAATCCGCCCTGCTGGTCGAAGCCCTGCTGCGGCTCGATCTCGTCGCGGAAGAGCGGACGGCCACCGTCGGACTGCGCCTGCGCCTCCAGAGCGGCACGCCGCTCCTCACGCATCAGCGAGCGGCCCACCGGGTCGAGCTCCGGGGCCTCGCCGTTGTCGGCGCCGTAGCGGCTGTCGTCGAAGCCCAGCTCCGCGGCCGTACGCATCGGCTGGTGGTTGAAGGCCTGCGGCTCCGGAGCCTGCTGCTCCGGCATGATCGAGGAGACCGTGAACTCGGACTCGGGCAGCTGGTGTTCGCCACCGCCACCGTGCGTGATCCCGTCCGGGAGCATGACCAGCGAGGTCGTACCGGCCTGCTCGCCTGAGGGGCGCAGCTGGACACGGATGCCGTGCCGGTCCGAGAGGCGGCCGACCACGAACAGGCCCATGCGCTGCGAGATCGCGGCGTCCACCGTCGGCGGGTTGGCCAGCTTGTGGTTGATGTCCGCGAAGTCCTCGGCGGTGAGGCCGATGCCCTTGTCGTGGATCTCGACCATGACGCGGCCGTCGGGCAGACGGGTCGCGGTGACGCGGACCTTGGTCTGCGGCGAGGAGAACGTGGTGGCGTTCTCCAGAAGCTCGGCGAGCAGGTGCACGAGGTCGGTCACGGCGAGGCCGTGGATCTCGGCCTCCGGTACACCGGACAGCTCGATGCGCTCGTACTGCTCCACCTCTGAGGAGGCGGCGCGCAGCACGTCGACCAGCGGGACCGGCTGGTCCCAGCGGCGGCCCGGCTCCTCGCCGGAGAGGACCAGGAGGTTCTCGCCGTTGCGTCGCATACGGGTCGCCAGGTGGTCCAGGCGGAAGAGGCTCTCCAGCTGGTCCGGGTCGGCCTCGTTGTTCTCCAGGTCGGTGATGAGGGTCAGCTGGCCCTCGATCAGCGACTGGTTGCGGCGCGAGAGGTTGGTGAAGATCGCGTTGATGTTGCCACGGAGCAGCGCCTGCTCGGCGGCGAGCCGCACGGCCTCGCGGTGCACCTGGTCGAAGGCGCGGGCCACCTCGCCGATCTCGTCCGTGGAGTTGATCGGGATGGCCTGTACGCGGGTGTCGACGCGGCCCGGGTCCGTACGCGAGAGCTGGTCGACCAGCATCGGAAGGCGCTGCTCGGCGATGCCGAAGGCGGCGGTCCGCAGCTGGCGCATCGCGCGGGACATCTGGCGGGCCATGAGCCCGGCCAGGATGAACGCGGCGAGCAGCGCGACGACCACGATGGCGCCGGTGATGTACGCGTTGCGCTGGGCGTTGTCGGCGATGTCCGACGCCTCGCTCACGGCCTTGTCGGCGAGGTCGGACTCGATGGTCCGGTACGCGTCGAACTTGGCGGTGGTGGTGGCCCACCAGGCCTCGGCGGTGATGCCCTTCTGGGCGAGCGCGAGGCGGGCGCTGGGCTGCGTGCTCGGCATGCCCGCGATGCCCGCGACCATCTTCTCGGGGGACGGCGGCGGGACGAAGGTCTCGCCCTTGGCCTTCGCGGCGGCGGCGGCCTGCTTGGCCTGCTTCTCGCCGTCGGCCTGCAGCTTCTTCTTCGCGGCCTCGAGCTTGGCGAGGTCCTCGGGGGTGCCACCGCCCCGGTACTCCTCGATGGCGATGCGCTCGAGGTAGGCGTACGAGGCGAGCGAGGTGCGCTGCGTGGCGAAGGACGAAGCGGTGGGGCCGGGCTTGACCATCAGGTGCGTACCGATGGAGCGCTCGAGGGAGAGCGCGGCCTTGGTCAGCGAGATGGCGTAGACGGTGCGGCCGTAGCTGGTGATGTTTCCGGTGCCGAGACCCAGCTCGTTGGCGAACTCCATCAGCGGGTGCTGGATGGCGACGTAGCCCTCTTCGGTCTTCGAACCGGAGAGCTTGGAGGTGTACGCGGCCTGGCGCAGCGCCTGCAGACCCGGCTCCACCTTGTGGAAGCCGTCGAGGCGGCGCTTGAGGCCTTCCTTCTGGGGCATGTTCTCGGCGGCGGCGTCGAACTCGGCCTTGGCCGCGTCGGTGGCCTTGCGGGCCTTGACGACGGCGGGGTCGTTCTTCTTGCCGCGCAGCAGCGGTGCCGCGGAGATGTCGCGCTCTTCGATGAGGCGGTTGCCGTAGTCGAGCGAGGCACGCACCAGGACGGCCGTGTGCTCGGCGTCCTGAGCTTCGCTCCAGGTGTCGATCGACGCCTTGACCTGGAAGCCGCCCATGACGAGGCCGACAAGCACGGGTATGAGGAGGATCGCGTTCAGGCGGGTCGGCACGCGCCAGTTGCGCGGGGACATTCTGCCGCCGGAGGGGGCCGGCGGTTCATGGCCCTGCACATCTGTGGGGGACGCCGCTGTCCGCGGCGGCGGGGTGAAGTTGCCCCGCGTGTCCCGCGTCTGCGGCGGTGCGGGGCTCGTCTTGCTTCGCCTCACTCGACCAACAACCTCTCGGCGGCGGGGCCCGCATCGGCCCCGCTGTCGTCTCCAAGGCCCGTGCTACTGGGCAGTTCAGCGCATTCCAGCACGTCAGGGGGTCCTCTTCCAAACAGTGGGAAGCGGAAGTTCCGAGTGGTGTAAGCCTCAGATAAAACGGTCAAAAAGAGCGAGCCCCGCCAAAAGGCGGGGCTCTTGTGAGCGCAGCGACACCAGATGACCGCGACGCGTGGTGGCGCCCGGCGAATTCTCTGTCGAAACGTTATGAACAGAGCGGCCAGTGGTGTCAAAAGACACAGACCGCTCTGTTGAATCTACGGCAACTGCCGTATCCCCTCGTCTACTTGAGTCGTGCCATAAGTGCGTGCTCGACCAGCGTGATCAGGCCGCTCTTTGCGTCCGCACGGTGTCGCGCGTCGGTCGTGATGATGGGTGTCGCGGGGCCGATCTGCAGGGCTTCGCGCACTTCGTCGGGGGTGTAGGGCTGATGTCCGTCGAAGCCGTTGAGGGCGATGACGAACGGCAGGCCACTGTTCTCGAAGTAGTCGACGGCCGGAAAACAGTCGGCGAGACGACGGGTGTCCACGAGCACCACGGCGCCGATCGCGCCGCGTACGAGGTCGTCCCACATGAACCAGAAGCGGTCCTGACCGGGCGTACCGAAGAGGTACAGGATCAGGTCCTGGTCCAGGGTGATGCGGCCGAAGTCCATGGCGACGGTCGTCGTCGTCTTGTCCCCGGTGTGGGTGAGGTCGTCGATGCCCGCGGACGCGGACGTCATGACGGCCTCGGTGCGCAGCGGGTTGATCTCAGAGACCGCCCCGACGAACGTGGTCTTGCCCACGCCGAAGCCGCCCGCCACCACGATCTTCGCGGAAGTGGTGGAACGGCCTCCGCCGCTGCTAGAGCTTGCGAAGTCCACTGAGCACCCTTTCGAGCAGTGTCACGTCAGGCTGACCGCCGGCGTTCTCGTCGCCGCCGGGCTGGTGAATGGCGACGAGCCCGGCCTCGGCCAGGTCGGCCACGAGGATGCGGGCCACGCCGAGCGGCATGGAGAGCAGCGCCGAGACCTCGGCCACCGACTTGACCTCGCGGCACAGGTGGCAGATCCGCTGGTGCTCGGGGAGCAGCCCCATCAGCTGGGCCGGGTCGGCCGTCGTGCTCACCAGCGCCTCTATCGCGAGCTGGTAGCGGGGCCTGGTCCGGCCGCCGGTCATCGCGTAAGGACGTACCAGCGGCTGGTCGCCTTCCATGCCGTACGAGGCTTGCGAGCCGTACGGGTCGTGAGAGGCGTTGGGCGGGGTCATGGATCCTCCGGGCGGGACAGCAGGTGGTCTGCGTGCCGTCGAATAGAGCCGGTGGGGGGCACCAGTGGCGGCCGGACGGTCGGTCAGTACGTTCGGTCGGTGGGGCGGCCGATGGGGAGATCTAGTGGAGCAGGCTGCCCTGCAGTTCGGCGCGGAGGTCGGGGGTGAGGACAGCGCCCGCACGGTCGACGAGCAGCGCCATCTCGTAGCCGACGAGGCCGATGTCGCACTCGGGGTGCGCGAGCACGGCCAGCGACGAACCGTCGGACACGGACATGATGAAAAGGAACCCCCGCTCCATCTCGACCACGGTCTGGGTGACGGTGCCGCCCTCGAAGATCCGGGAGGCGCCTGCGGTCAGTGAGGTGAGCCCCGAGGCCACCGCGGCGAGCTGGTCGGCGCGGTCGCGCGGGAAGCCTTCGGACATCGCCAGAAGCAGTCCGTCCGCGGACACCACGACGGTGTGGGACACCCCGGGGGTGTTGTCCACGAAGTTGGTGATCAACCAGTTCAGGTTCTGTGCCGCCTGGCTCATCGGACTCAACTAACGCTCCTGCTGGTGAGTGGGGAAGCTGCCGGTCTGGCCGGTACCGGCCTGGCGGCCCTGCTGGATGCCCCGACGGAGATTGGTCAGCCTGCCGCGTACGTCGTCGGGCGCACGCGAGACCTGCGGACCTGTGCTGTCCTGCTGCTGCTGTGCCGTGCCCGCGACGAGGTTGGCTCGCGGGACGCGGCGCGGCAGGCCGGATGTGGTGACGCCACCGGCGGACGGCTGCCGGACGCGCTCGGCCTGGCGGCCGAGTTCGTCGTTCGGCGAGCTGCGCCAGGCGGCGCTGCTGCCGTTCGTGACGTTGGCGTTGTTGCCGGTACCGCCTGCCTGGCCGGCGGCGGGTGCGGCGGCCGGTCGTGGGGGACCGGCCGGAGACTGCGGCTGCTGGGCCTGCGGCCGCGAGGGCGGCGGCGACGAGGGCTGCGGGCGCTGGGGGCGCCGCGGCTGCTCGGGGGCGGCGGGCTCGGCGGGACGGTTGCCACCGGACTGCGGGGCGCCACCGGACCGCTGGGCCTGCTGCTCCTGCTGCTGCTTGAACCAGTTGGTCTCCAGCGTGTCGAACAGCGGGGTGCGGCCGTCGCCGGGACCTGCGGGCGGCAGCTCGTCGGGCTGCTGGGGCTGCACGGGCTGCTGAGGCTGCTGCGACCGGGCGGGCAACTGCGGCTGCTGCGGCGGCTGAGGCCGCTGGGACTGCGAAGACCGCGGCGGAACGCCGAGCTGACCGCTGCCCTGACCGGGACCGCCCTGACCCGGACCGCGGCGCGGCGCACTGGTGCCGGGCCGCTCGAACTGACCCGTGCCGGAGGAGTCCTGGCCACCGAAGACATCGGGACGCACGAACTGACCGGTGTCCTGCTGGTTCTGCTGACCCTGCTGGCCCGCGTCGGGCGGCGAACCGGCGCCGGGCGGCGGCCCGTTGAAGTCGGGACGCGCGAACTCCGCGGTCGAACCGGGACCCTGCATCGCGCCACCGGCCGCCGGCTGGGCGAACTGACCCGTGGACTCCGGCTCTTCGTGACCGCGCGGGGTGTCGAACGGCTCGCGCGAGACCTGCGGCTGCGCGTTCTCGTCGCTCCAACTGGGCACGCGCGGCTGCGGGTTGCCACCGGGAAGCTCGGCACGCGGACCGCCGCGCGGCGGCAGCTGGGGCCTGCGGCCCTGGTCACCGGCGTCGTTCGAGGCGTTCGCCGGAGCGTTCCCCGCGGCGTTCACCGGATTCGTACGCTGCTGGGGTACGGGAGGCTGCGGCGCCGATCCCGCGCCACGGCCGGCGTCCGGCCTGCCCCCGAAGAGGCTGCCACCGCCACCGGCGCCCTGCTGGGAACCCGTCTGCCCCACCGGAGCCGAAGGCGATCCGGTACGCGGCCCCTGGCCCTGACCCTGGCCGGACGCCTGGCCCGGACCCGAGTCCCGCGACGGCAGCGCGGCCCGCGGCCCCGTTCCCGTGACCTGGCCACGCGGCGCACCGGCACCGAGCCGTCCGGCGGAACCCGCAGGTCCTGCCGAGCCGGGTCCGCCGTTCCCGCCGCCGACACCGCGACGCGCGGCCGCGACACCACCGGCGGCCTGCGCCGCGGCCGGGCCACCGACCTGGCCGGGGCCACCGGGCTTGCCCGGAGCCTTCTTGCCGCCCTGGGCGACATCGACGGGCAGCATGACCAGCGCGGTCGTACCACCGGAGTCGGACGGACGGAGCTGAATACGGATGCCGTGACGCTGCGAGAGACGGCCGACCACGAACAGACCCATGCGGCGCGAGACCGAGACGTCCACGGTGGGCGGCGAGGCGAGCCGCTCATTGATCGCGGCGAGGTCCTCCGGCGACAGACCGATACCGGTGTCGTGGATCTCGATAAGGACCCGGCCGTCGGGCAGCGCGTGACCGGTGACCTTGACCTTCGTCTGCGGCGACGAGAAGGAGGTGGCGTTCTCGAGCAGCTCGGCGAGCAGGTGCACGAGGTCGTTGACGACGCGGCCCGCGACCTCGGTGGTCGGCACCGAGGCGAGCTCGATGCGCTCGTACTGCTCCACCTCGGAAGCGGCGGCGCGGAGCACGTCGACGAGCGGGACGGGCCGGGTCCACCGGCGACCGGGCTCTTCACCGGCGAGAACCAGCAGGTTCTCGCCGTTACGGCGCATGCGGGTCGCGAGGTGGTCGAGCTTGAAGAGCGAGGAGAGCTGATCGGGGTCGGCCTCACGCGACTCCAGCTCGGAAATCAGCGACAGCTGACGCTGGATAAGACCCTGCGAGCGGCGCGAGAGGTTGGTGAACATCGCGTTGACGTTGCCCCGGAGGAGGGCCTGCTCGGCGGCGAGGCGGACGGCCTCGCGGTGCACGTCGTCGAAGGCCGCGGCCACCTGGCCGATCTCGTCCCGGGAGTGCACACCGACGGACTCGACGGAGGTGTCGACGTCCTGCGGGTCCGACTCCGAGAGCTGCTTGACCAGCTCGGGCAGGCGGTCCTGGGCGACCTTGGTCGCGGTGTCCTGCAGACGCCGCAGCGAGCGGATCATGGACCGGGCCACGACGAAGGCGCCGACGAGCGAGACACCGAGCACGATCAGGATCAGCGCACCGTTGAGGATGGCCGTCTGCTCGGACTCGTTGCGCAGCTCGCGGGCCTTCTGCTCCATCTCGTTGAGCAGCGTGAGCTCGATCTTGGACATCGCGTCGATCTTGGTGGTGTCGTTGTCGACCCAGTCCTTGTACGACCGCTTGTCCTGAAGCTTGATGCCGCCCTCCTGCTCAAGCACACGCTTGGCGTAGGAGTCGGCGCCCTTGATGGAGGCGTTGCCGCCGTCGATGGGCTTGGTGAGCTCGTCGGGGTTGCCCGCGTAGATGCCCTTGAAGGCATCGAGCTCGGAGTTCTCCTTGTCGAGCGCGGAGAAGCCGTAGCGCCGGTCGGTCTCGGAGATCTTGCCGAACTGGGAGTCGCCCGCCGGCAGCGCGGCCGCGATGATCGCGCGCTGCACCGAGGCGTACTCCTTGGCGGAGGAGAAGGCCGTCAGGGCGCGGGTGCGCTGGATCATGTCCGGGTTGCTGGTCGCCTGCGCCATGTCCGAGGAGAGCGCGAGCAGCTGCTCGATGAGCTGGCTGTAGGCGTCGACCGTCTGGGACGTCGAGGTCGGATCCTTGTACGCGTTCTTGCGTACGTCGTTGATCTTCTGAAGCTGCTGGGTGATCTCGACGGTGTTCGCCCGGACGCCGAGCAGACCCTTGTCGCCCTCGGTGTCGTCGAGGTCCTGCGTCCCCTGGAGGAAGCGGTTGTACGCGCGGTCGGTCTTCTGCCGGGCGCCCTTGACCACGTAGTCCGAGGACTTCGCGCCGTGCGCGAGGGGGCCTGCCGAGCGGTCGCGCTCCTCCTGGAGCGCGGAGGCCAGCTCGGTGGCCTGCTTGGTCATGTCGGTCAGCAGCTTCATGTTGTCGAGCTGCTGGATCTCGTCCATCGACTCGTTGATACGAAGCGCGCCGAGAGAGGTCGCGGTGATCACGGGGAGCGCGAGCAGCGAGACGAGGCGGGTGGAGATGCGCCAGTTGCGCAGGGCTATTCGCGAGCCGGGCCCGCTGGGCGTCTTGCCGCCCGCCTTCCCGCCCGAAGGACCGCTCGCCTTCGCCGCGGCCGGGGGCAGACTGCCGCCACCCGCTGCGCGTGCGGCGCCCTGGCCGCTGTCGCCGGACACCACAGGTCCGCTGTTCTGGGCGTGCTGGGCCGAGGAGCCGCGGTCGGTTCCGCCGCGCTCCGGCTCTGCCGCAGCGCCGCTGCCATCCCTCTTGAAACGTCCCTGCACTAGCGTCGCAACCTCTGGACCAGGCGTCCTTCCGCATGAACGGACGGACGGTGTCGGCGTCGTGGGGCACTGAGCGCCCCATGGTGGTCGTGAGTGACCGGCGCTGCTCCCCTTTCCCGCCGCCACTCGGCGCTGCGTTGCGCCCCTGCGCGCCGGTTCGATCCCGCGGCGGTCCCGGGAATTCCAGCACAGTGCAGGATCTCCAACAAGGCCCGTGTATCGCGCCGTGACCTCCGTGACACGGCGTGAGTGACGGGTCACGAGATGTAGAAAATTATCCGGGTCAAAACGCCCCATCACCGGCGAAACGCCTACGGGTGGGGGGTGTCCCAGTCTTCATGATCGGGAGCGGAATGGTGGCTTCAATGACTGAATGTCCGATTCCAACAAGGCCTTCACGGGCCTGAATTGACCCTTTTGCCCGCTAGCTCGTGAGCAAACTCACATCAAGATCATGGCCTCAAAAGGACTTTGGCCGGGAATTGGATGTTTAGCCTGACGCTTTACAGGGATGGCGAATCCGACAACCCGCGTCCACCCCGCGACGCCCCAACTGACAAGGCCTGAACAACAGATGAAGACTGTGAAGTCGGCAATGTTCCGCAACATAGCCAACCCGCGCCGCACCACCCTGGCCCACCTCACGGACGCCGACGAGTTCCAGGCCGCCCCCGAGCAGCCGGAGCACGCGCTGGAACTGCCGACGCAGACGGCCAACCCGAAGCGCACGATCCTCATGGACGCGCCGGAGCAGCCGACGCCGGTCGCGGGCTGACGCGCGAAGCCGACCCCTCCCGTTAGCCTGGAGCGTCAGACTCCACCCACTTTCAGCAAGGGGCCAAGGCTCACGTGCGCATCGCCAGGTTCTCCATCGACGGCAACGTCGCCTTCGGCGCGGTCGAGGGTGACAAGCCCGACGAGCTCGTCGTCGACATCATCAAGGGCAGCCCGTACGTCGCCGAGTTCGAGCTGAGCGGTGTCAAGGTCCCGCTCGGCAAGGTCCGGCTGCTGCCCCCCGTCATCGGTCACAAGATCGTGGCGTTCGGCCGCAACTACGGCGAGCACGCCAAGGAACTCGGCCACGAGGTCCCGGACGTCCCGTTCGCCTTCTTCAAGCCCGCGACCTCGATGATCGGCTCCGGCGACGCCATCGCGTACCCGCCCTTCTCCGAGGAACTGCACCACGAGGCCGAGCTGGCCGTGGTCATCGGCCGCATGTGCCGCGAGGTGCCGCGCGAACGCGTCAAGGACGTGATCTTCGGCTACACCTGCGCCAACGACGTCACGGCCCGTGACGTGCAGCGTCGTGAGAAGCAGTGGGCCCGCGCCAAGGGCTTCGACAGCGCCTGCCCGCTCGGCCCCTGGGTGGAGACGGACATCGACCTGACCGCCGCCAACGACCTCACGATCCAGTGCACGGTCAACGGCGAGCAGCGTCAGCTCGGCCGCACCAGCGAGATGGTCCACTCCATCGAGGACCTGATCGTGAACATCACCGAGGCCATGACGCTGCTCCCCGGCGACGTCATCCTCACGGGCACCCCGGCAGGGGTCGGCCCCCTCAACGTCGGCGACGAGGTCGCCGTCACCATCGAACGCATCGGCACTCTCACCAACAAGGTGATCAAGCGTGGCTAACGCGACGAACGTACGCGTACGTTTCTGTCCCTCCCCGACCGGCAACCCCCACGTGGGCCTGGTCCGCACCGCCCTCTTCAACTGGGCGTTCGCCCGGCACAACGAGGGCGCCCTGGTCTTCCGCATCGAGGACACCGACGCGGCTCGCGACTCCGAGGAGTCCTACGAGCAGCTCCTGGACTCGATGCGCTGGCTGGGCTTCGACTGGGACGAGGGCCCCGAGGTCGGCGGCCCGCACGAGCCGTACCGGCAGTCGCAGCGCATGGACATCTACCAGGACGTCGCGGCCAAGCTGATCGACGGCGGCTACGCCTACCCCTGCTACTGCACCACCGAAGAGCTGGACACCCGCCGCGAGGCCGCCCGCGCCGCCGGTAAGCCGTCCGGCTACGACGGCCACTGCCGCGACCTCACCGCCGAGCAGAAGCAGGCGTACGAGGCCGAGGGGCGCAGCCACATCGTGCGCTTCCGGATGCCCGACGAGGCGACGACCTTCACGGACCTGGTCCGCGGCGAGATCACGGTCCAGGCGGAGAACGTCACGGACTACGGCATCGTCCGCGCGAACGGCGCCCCGCTCTACACGCTCGTCAACCCGGTCGACGACGCCCTGATGGAGATCACCCACGTCCTGCGCGGCGAGGACCTGCTCTCCTCCACGCCCCGCCAGATCGCCCTCTACAAGGCCCTGATCGAGCTCGGCATCGCGAAGACGACCCCCGAGTTCGGCCACCTCCCGTACGTGATGGGCGAGGGCAACAAGAAGCTGAGCAAGCGCGACCCCCAGGCGTCGCTCAACCTCTACAGGGAGCGCGGTTTCCTCCCGGAGGGCCTGCTCAACTATCTCTCCCTCCTGGGCTGGTCGTTCTCCGCGGACCAGGACGTCTTCTCGATCTCCGACATGGTCGCCAGGTTCGACCTCGCGGACGTGAACGCCAACCCGGCCCGCTTCGACCTGAAGAAGGCCGAGGCGATCAACGCGGACCACATCCGCATGCTGGACGTGAAGACCTTCGCCGCGGCCTGCGAGCCCTGGCTGAAGGCTCCGCACGCCAACTGGGCCCCCGAGGCGTTCGACCAGGCGGCCTGGGAGGCCATCGCCCCGCACGCCCAGACCCGTATCAAGGTGCTCTCCGAGATCACGGAGAACGTCGACTTCCTCTTCCTCGAAGCGCCCGTCGAGGACGAGGCGTCCTGGACGAAGGCCATGGGCAAGGGCGACCCGGCCGCGCTCCTGACGACGGCCCGCGCCAAGCTCGATGCCGCCGACTGGACCTCCCCCGAGTCCCTCAAGGAGGCCGTCCTGGCCGCCGGCGAGGAGCACGGCCTGAAGCTCGGCAAGGCCCAGGCCCCGGTCCGCGTGGCCGTCACGGGCCGCACGGTCGGCCTGCCGCTCTTCGAGTCCCTGGAGATCCTGGGCAAGGAGCGCTCGCTGACCCGCATCGACGCGGCCCTGGCGAAGCTCGCCGCCTGACCCGCACCACCCCGAAGGGCCCGGAAGCCACCACGGCTCCCGGGCCCTTCGCGTAGGTTCAGAGCATGCCGATCAAAGCCGTGGTCTGGGACGTAGATGACACGATCTTCGATTACGCGCAGGCCGACTCCACCGGCATGCACGCGCACCTCGCCGCCGAGGGACTCCTGCAGCGGTTCGGGTCGGCCGAGCGCGCGCTGACGCTCTGGCGTGAGATCACCCACCGCCACTGGGCGCGCTTCAGCGAGGGCCTGCGGGACTTCCAGGACCAGCGCCGCGACCGGGTGCGCGAGTTCCTCGACACACCCGCCCTGGACGACGCGGACGCCGACGCATGGTTCGACCGCTATGTGGGCCACTACGAATCCGCCTGGGCCCTCTTCCCCGACACCCTGCCCGTCCTTGACGCCCTCGCCGACGACTACCGCCACGCCGTCCTCTCCAACTCCGCCCTGGTCGTCCAGGACCGCAAGCTGCGCATCCTGGGCGTGCGCGACCGCTTCGAGTCCGTCCTGTGCGCCGCCGAACTAGGCGTCTCCAAGCCCGCGGCCGAGGCCTTCCACGCGGTCTGTACGACGATGGGTCTTGCGCCCGAGGAGATCGCCTACGTAGGGGACCAGCCGGAGATCGACGCCAGGGGCGCGCGGGACGCGGGTCTCGTCGGGATCTGGCTCGACCGCAACAGCGCAGCCCAGGAAGGCCCGTCGGGCGTCCACCGCATCACGCGGCTCACCGAGCTGCCGCCGCTGCTCCGCGCCGATACCCGTTTTGGAGCGCCGTCCACCTTCGGGTAATGTTCTTCCTGCGCCGCCCGAGAAGGCCGAAAGGTCCGGCAGGGAAGCGCAAGTCGAAGCAAAGCTCCCGCAAGGGGTTGCGTCTCGATGGCCTATGGTGTAATTGGCAGCACGACGGTTTCTGGTTCCGTTAGTCTAGGTTCGAGTCCTGGTAGGCCAGCTCGCAGAGCTTATCTGCAACGCCCCCGTTGTGTAGCGGCCTAGCACGCTGCCCTCTCAAGGCAGTAGCGCCGGTTCGAATCCGGTCGGGGGTACAGATCCTTCCCATGGAAGCAGTCCGGGTCGCACCCACTGCTACCGATGCAGGATCGCTAGGGCCCCCGTTGTGTAGCGGCCTAGCACGCCGCCCTCTCAAGGCGGTAGCGCCGGTTCGAATCCGGTCGGGGGTACGCAAGGTCTAGCTGGTCTAGACCAGTGGGCTATGGTGTAATTGGCAACACGACGGTTTCTGGTTCCGTTGTTCTAGGTTCGAGTCCTGGTAGCCCAGCGCAGTACAGCAGAACAAGCTAGCCCCCGTTGTGTAGCGGCCTAGCACGCCGCCCTCTCAAGGCGGTAGCGCCGGTTCGAATCCGGTCGGGGGTACGCGAGTGGAGGGGCCTTCCCGCAAGGGAGGGCCCCTTCGTCGTTTCCGTGTCACGCCTCCGAACTCCCCTGGCCGTAGCGCCGGTTGGACTCCTCTGCCTGCGCCATCCTGCGCAAGCTCAGCAGCACCGGCTCGTACAGGACGGTGAGCGCGACAGCCGCCTCCAACTGCTCGTCGGGCGATTCGTAGCGCTCCACCAAGTCCAGGTCGGTGACCGCCAGTTGGTCGGCGGAGCGCGCGTAGGGTGCCAAGTCGTCGACGGCGCACGGGTATCCGAGCCGGGACAGCGTGCCGACCGCCGTCACCAGCATCCGGTACGCCGGCGAATCCGCCCCGTACGCCTGGGCGTTCGCCCAGCCGAGCCGCCGGAGCAGCATGTCGACGGTGTGCCGGGCCGCGTCCGTCGCCGGATCGCCCTCGGTGGCCTCCGGGCCGTGCGGCAGTGCCCATACCGCCGTGCCCAGGCGGGAGTTGTGATCCAGGGACTCGTCCTCCAGGGCGGTGAGCACCTCGCGGGCCGACGCGATCGGCACCCGGCCCACCTGGACGAGCGCCCGGACGAGGCGCAGCCGCTGCAGATGACTCTCGTCGTACGCGGACTGCGTCGCCGTGACCCGGCGGCCCGGCGGCAGCAGTCCCTCGCGCAAGTAGTACTTGATCGTGGCCGTCGAGACCCCGCTGCGCGTGCTCAGCTCCGCCAGTCTCATCGGCTCGTTCCTCTCCACGCCTTGCGCCTTCACTTGGTGAGTGGCACTATCCAATCATGGATAGCGACGCTATCCAAAGATCTCCGAAGGGGGACCCATCATGAGCGGCAAGCCGATCGAGGGGCGCATGACGGCCGATGCGCAGGGCGGCGTGACCGTCTTCACCATCGGGATGCGCGTCAACAACTTCCGTGCCGTGCGCAGCTGGTGGCCCGTCTTCCGGGCGATGCCGCGCATGCTCAAGGAGCTGTCACAGGACCGGGGGATCGGCATGCTGGGATACCAGCTGCTGTTCGGAGCTCCGCGCCTGCTGTACGTCGTGCAGTACTGGGAGTCGCCGGAGAAGCTGCTCGCCTACGCGTCGGACCAGGGCAAGGAGCACCGGCCCGCCTGGGCGGCCTTCAACCGCAGGATGCGGGAGGGCAAGGGCAAGGTCGGCTTCTGGCACGAGATGTACGTCGTGCCGGCCGGCGCCCATGAGGCGGTGTACGTGAACATGCCGGAGTTCGGCCTGGGCAAGGCCATCGGCGTGGTGCCGGTCGGCCGGCGGGGAGACCGCGCCACCGACCGCCTCAAGGCGGCCTGAGAGGCCGCAGGGACACAACAGCACAGCCGGAGGGGCCGCCGCGGCGTTGAGGCGGTCCCTCCGGCTGTGTACGTCGGTGAAAGCGTCCGGCGGGTCAGCCGGTGCGGCGCAGCGCCTCGGAGAGGCGTCCTGCCGCGTCGATGACCGCCTGGGCGTGCATCCGGCCCGGGTGGCGGGTCAGGCGCTCGATCGGTCCGGAGACCGAGACGGCGGCGACCACGCGGTTCGACGGGCCGCGCACGGGCGCGGAGACGGACGCGACGCCCGGCTCCCGCTCGCCGATCGACTGGGCCCAGCCCCGGCGGCGTACGCCCGAAAGGGCCGTGGCCGTGAAACGCGCGCCCTGGAGGCCGCGGTGCAGGCGCTCCGGCTCCTCCCAGGCCATCAGGATCTGTGCCGACGAGCCGGCCTTCATGGTGAGCGTCGAGCCGACCGGGACCGTGTCCCGCAGGCCCGAGAGGCGCTCGGCGGCCGCGACGCAGATGCGCATGTCGCCCTGGCGGCGGTAGAGCTGCGCACTCTCGCCCGTGACGTCACGCAGATGCGTGAGGACCGGGCCCGCCGTGGCGAGCAGACGGTCCTCGCCGGCCGCCGCCGCGAGTTCCGCGAGGCGCGGGCCGAGAATGAAACGGCCCTGCATGTCCCGCGCCACCATCCGGTGGTGTTCCAGTGCCACGGCGAGGCGATGTGCCGTGGGTCGTGCGAGTCCGGTGGCCGCGACCAACCCCGCGAGGGTGGCCGGACCGGACTCCAGGGCGCTCAACACGAGAGCCGCCTTGTCGAGAACGCCGACGCCGCTAGAGTTGTCCATGCGTCGATACTCGCGTCTCACTCTGTGAAACGCAAGTTCAATTTTCCATGGAACACGTCACTCTGTACGTGCGGTCCGCGGACCAACGGACACGCGGCTCAGGCGCGGCACGAGGGGTACGTGCGTGGGCGAACAATTCTCTAGTTGGGCCGGCCCAAGACAGCCGGTCGGAGGGAAAGCGATGGGTAGGACACTCGCGGAGAAGGTCTGGGACGACCACGTCGTCCGGCGCGCCGAAGGCGAGCCCGACCTCCTCTTCATCGATCTGCACCTGCTGCACGAGGTGACGAGCCCGCAGGCCTTCGACGGCCTCCGTCAGGCCGGCCGTCCCGTGCGGCGGCTCGACCTCACCATCGCGACCGAGGATCACAACACCCCGACCCTCGACATCGACAAGCCCATCGCGGACCCGGTCTCGCGGGCCCAGTTGGAGACGCTGCGCAAGAACTGCGCGGAGTTCGGCGTACGGCTGCACTCGCTCGGCGACGTCGAGCAGGGCGTCGTCCACGTGGTGGGACCGCAGCTGGGCCTGACCCAGCCGGGCACCACCGTGGTCTGCGGCGACTCCCACACCTCCACGCACGGTGCCTTCGGCGCCCTGGCGTTCGGCATCGGCACCTCCCAGGTCGAGCACGTCCTGGCCACCCAGACGCTGCCGATGGCGCCCCCGAAGACCATGGCCATCACGGTCGACGGCGAGCTGCCCGACGGCGTCACCGCCAAGGACCTGATCCTCGCCATCATCGCCAAGATCGGCACCGGCGGCGGCCAGGGCTACGTCCTGGAGTACCGCGGCTCCGCCATCGAGAAGCTGTCGATGGAAGCCCGCATGACCATCTGCAACATGTCGATCGAGGCCGGTGCCCGCGCGGGCATGATCGCCCCTGACAAGACCACCTTCGACTACATCGAGGGCCGCGCCCACGCCCCGCAGGGCGCGGACTGGGACGCTGCGGTCGCGTACTGGAAGACCCTGAAGACGGACGAGGACGCGGTCTTCGACGCCGAGGTCTACATCGACGCCGCCTCGCTCTCGCCGTTCGTCACCTGGGGCACCAACCCGGGTCAGGGCGCACCGCTCTCCGCGCAGGTCCCCGATCCGGCTTCGTACGAAGACGAGTCGGAGCGCAACGCCGCCGAAAAGGCCCTGGAATACATGGGGTTGAGCGCAGGGCAGCCGCTGCGCGACATCAAGGTCGACACCGTCTTCGTAGGTTCCTGCACCAACGGCCGTATCGAGGACCTGCGTGCGGCGGCCTCCATCGTCGAGGGACGCAAAGTCGCCGACGGCGTACGGATGCTGGTCGTCCCCGGCTCGGTCCGGGTCGCCCTGCAGGCCATCGACGAGGGCCTGGACAAGGTCTTCACCGCCGCGGGCGCCGAATGGCGGCACGCGGGCTGCTCGATGTGCCTGGGCATGAATCCCGACCAACTGGCCCCCGGTGAGCGCTCGGCGTCCACGTCGAACCGCAACTTCGAGGGCAGGCAGGGCAAGGGCGGCCGCACCCACCTGGTCTCCCCGCAGGTCGCCGCCGCCACCGCGGTCACCGGCCATCTCGCCTCGCCCGCGGACCTGTCCGACACCCCCGCGACCGCCGGAGTCTGAGAACCATGGAAGCCTTCACCACGCACACCGGCCGGGCCGTCCCGCTGCGCCGCAGCAACGTCGACACCGACCAGATCATCCCCGCCCACTGGCTGAAGAAGGTCACCCGGGACGGGTTCGAGGACGGGCTCTTCGAGGCCTGGCGCAAGGACGGCGAGTTCGTCCTGAACAGGCCCGAACGCCAGGGCGCCACGGTCCTGGTCGCCGGTCCCGATTTCGGAACGGGCTCCTCCCGCGAGCACGCCGTGTGGGCGCTGCAGAACTACGGCTTCAAGGCCGTCATCTCCTCGCGCTTCGCCGACATCTTCCGCGGCAACTCCCTGAAGAACGGCCTGCTCACCGTCGTACTCGACCAGAAGGTCGTGGACGCGCTCTGGGCGCTGACGGAGGCCGACCCGCAGGCCGAAGTCACCGTTGACCTGCAGGATCGCCAGGTGCGCGCCGAGGGTGTCACTGCCGACTTCGAGCTCGACGAGAACGCCCGCTGGCGCCTCCTGAACGGCCTGGACGACATCAGCATCACGCTGCAGAACGAGCCGGACATCGCCGCGTACGAGTCCGGGCGCCCCGCGTACAAGCCGCGGACCGTGCAGGTCTGACACCTCCGCAACACCCTGACGTACCCCCAATCGTGGACGGTTGGGGGTACTTCTGTGTGCGCCTCCGCGAGGTGCCCGATGACCTGAACGGGTGGTCTCAACTCCCTTGACACGGAAGGCAGAAGAGGCTTGAAATCCCCTTGTACTCAGTCCGACCGGGTACCCTCAGGAGGGCGCCGGATGTGGGTAGTTACCCCCTGCGGAGGCGACAACTCGCCCCAGATGGCACAATCGGTGCATGGGACGTGACAGCCAACTCGAGCTCTACGGGCTTGTTGCGGACCAACTGAAGGAAGCGCACTCGAGGGTGCGTGCACTGCAAGTCCCGGAGGGCGTACGGATGGCGCTGACCCGGAAGCTGCTGGTCATTACGGCCGCGGCCAAACACGATCTCGCCGATGCGGCAAGGCGTCTGGAGCGATTGATGGAGTCCCTCGACGAGGTTGAAGAGGGCCGATTCCCCGAAGACGGCTGAGCGACAAGGCTCAACGGACCTTCGAGGAGCCTTCGAGCAACTCATGGACAGCCGAGTTCGTTGCGGCACAAGGGTGATTAGCCCGTTTCGTGTTTGATTTGCGGTATATATCTGCCTAACGTGCGAAAAAGCCTGGCGAATACGCTCGGGCGATGTCTCCGAAGGGGAAGACGTGAACAAGGCGCAGCTCGTAGAAGCGATTGCCGACAAGGTAGGTGGCCGTCAGCAGGCCGCCGACGCTGTGGACGCGGTTCTGGACGCAGTCGTCCGTGCCGTGGTCAGCGGAGACCGCGTTTCGGTCACCGGATTCGGCTCGTTCGAGAAGGTCGACCGTCCGGCCCGTTACGCCCGCAACCCGCAGACCGGGGAGCGTGTTCGGGTCAAGAAGACCTCGGTTCCGCGCTTCCGTGCGGGTCAGGGCTTCAAGGACCTGGTCAGCGGCTCGAAGAAGCTCCCGAAGAACGATGTCGCGGTCAAGAAGGCGCCCAAGGGCAGCCTGACCGGCGGTGCTTCGGCGACGGTCAAGAAGGCAGCGGCCAAGAAGGCCACCGCCAAGAAGGCGACGGCGAAGAAGGCCGCCACCGCCAAGAAGGCCACCGCGAAGAAGACGACGGCGAAGAAGACCACGGCGAAGAAGACCACCGCCAAGAAGGCGGCGACGGCCAAGAAGGCCACGGCCAAGAAGACGACGGCGAAGAAGGCCGCGCCGGCGAAGAAGGCCACGGCGAAGAAGACCGCGCCGGCCAAGAAGGCCACCGCCAAGAAGGCGCCCGCGAAGAAGTCGACGGCGCGCAAGACCACCGCCAAGAAGGCGACCGCCCGCAAGAAGTAAGAGGCACGAGGGCACTCACGCGCCGGGCCGGGCTCCCCGCAGGGAGCCCGGCCCGCGGCGTGTGCGGGGTCCGCTCGGACGGTTCAGAAGGTCTGGAGCGTCACCAGGGTGATGCGCCGCTGCTCGCCTGCTCCCTCGACCTCGATCCGGACCCGCTGCCCGGGCCTGAGCAGCCGCAGGCCGCCCGCGTCGAACGCCGGGGGATCGAAGGGCACCGGAGTGCCGTCGTCGAGCAGCACGCTGCCGCTGTGGGTCTCGGGGTCGTACGTGTACGCGGTCGCCTGCATGGAGGCAGCGTACTCAGTCGGCGATCAGCAGTCGGGCGGCGGCCGACGCGGTGCGCGGTCCGACGCCGAGCGCGAGCGCGGCCCGCAGATCGTCGCCGGTGTCCACGTCCTGGCGTACGGAATCGACGCCGGCGAGCGGGAGTTCCACCGCCCCCGAAGCCGTGTGGCGGGAACGGGACGCCGTGCCGAATGCGGGGTGCAATTCCGTTCCCGGTGCGGCGGACAGCAACGTCGTCCCGATTCCTGCGGCATCAGGAAGGAATGCGCGGGGAAATTGCCCCGCGTCGTCGAGGACCCGGGCCAATTCCAGTGGGCGCAGTGCGGGCAGATCGGCATTGAGCGCCGCGACGGCCGCCGCGGGCCGCTCGGCGCGCACGGCCGATGCCCCGTGCGCCAGGGCGGCGTTGAGGCCACCCACCGGCTCGTCCCGCACGATCCGGGCCCCCAGGGCCGCCAGCTCGCGCCCGGCGCGGACGTCGCCCGTGACGACCACCACATCCCGCACCGCCGCGCAGGCCGTCGCGGCGGCAACGGTGTCCTGGGCGAAGGCGAGCGCGAGCCCCGGGCGCAGCCGGTCGCCCGCGGTGTCGGCCAGCCTGCTCTTGGCGCGCGCCAGCGGCTTGAGGGGTATGACCAGGGTCCACAGCAAGGGGGCGGCTCCGTCCTTCGCGTCGGGCCCATTGTGACCTGCTGGGGGGCTCGCCCAGTGGGGCGGGCGTACGGTGTTCTCGACAGACAGGCAGCCTGGGGCGACACTTGTGCGGCCGCCCAGGTTCATGGAGGAAGGTGTCCGAGTGTCCCGCCGCAGAATCGGCTTCTGGTACCGCCTGGCGGCGGTCATCGCTAAACCGCCGCTGGTGGTTCTGTTCAAGCGGGACTGGCGTGGAATGGAACACATTCCGGCCGACGGCGGATTCATCACCGCCGTGAATCACAACTCGTATATCGACCCGCTCTCGTACGCGCACTTTCAGTACAACACCGGACGAGTGCCGCGATTCCTGGCAAAGGACGGCCTTTTCAAGGACGGCTTCGTCGGCAAGGTCATGAAGGGCACGGGACAGATCCCGGTCTACCGCGAGACCACGAACGCGCTCGACGCCTTCCGTGCCGCGGTCGGCGCGATCGAGCGCGGCGAATGCGTCGCGTTCTACCCCGAAGGCACCCTCACCAGGGACCCCGAGATGTGGCCGATGACGGCCAAGTCCGGTGCCGCGCGGGTCGCTCTGGAGACCAAGTGCCCGGTGATCCCGGTCGCGCAGTGGGGTGCCAACCTCGCGCTTCCCCCGTACAGCAAGAAGCTCAGCCTCTTTCCCCGCAAGAAGCTCCAGGTCCTGGCGGGCAAGCCGGTCGACCTCTCGCGCTTCTACGACCAGGAGCCCACCCCCGAGGTCCTGCGGGCGGTGACCGAGACCATCATGGCCGCGGTCACCGAACTCCTTGAGGAGATCCGGGGGGAGAAGGCTCCCGAGACCCCCTACGACCCGCGCAAGGCGCGGCTCGCACAACGACGCAAGGCGACCGGCCGCACCGGCAGGACCGCACCCGAGAGCACCCCGGAGGACAGCAAGTGACGAACCCCGTGAAGGCCGCCGTCTTCGGAACGGGCTCTTGGGGTACGGCCTTCGGCATGGTGCTCGCCGACGCGGGGTGCGACGTCACCCTGTGGGCACGTCGCGCCGAACTGGCCGACGCCGTCAACTCCTCGCGCCGCAACCCGGACTACCTCCCCGATGTCGAACTCCCGGCGAACCTCAGGGCGACCACCGACCCGGCACAGGCCGCGGCCGGCGCCGACTTCACCGTGCTCGCCGTGCCCTCGCAGACGCTGCGCGGGAACCTCGCCGAGTGGGCGCCGCTGCTCGCCCCCGACACGGTGCTCGTCTCCCTCATGAAGGGCGTCGAACTCGGCTCCGCGATGCGGATGAGCGAGGTCATCGAGGACGTCACGAAGGTCGCGGCCGACCGCATCGCCGTCGTCACCGGACCCAACCTGGCCCGCGAGATCGCCGCCAGGCAGCCCGCCGCCGCCGTGGTCGCCTGCCGCGACGAATCGATCGCGCAACGCCTCCAGGCGGCCTGCCACACCCCGTACTTCCGCCCGTACACGAACACGGATGTCGTGGGCTGCGAGCTCGGCGGCGCCGTGAAGAACGTCATCGGGCTCGCCGTCGGCATCGCCGACGGCATGGGCCTCGGCGACAACGCCAAGGGCTCGCTCATCACCCGAGGCCTCGCCGAGACCACACGGCTCGGCCTGGCGATGGGCGCCGACCCGCTGACGTTCTCCGGACTCGCGGGCCTGGGCGACCTGGTGGCGACCTGCTCGTCGCCGCTCTCGCGCAATCACACCTTCGGCACCAACCTCGGCAAGGGCATGACCCTGGAGGAGACCATCGCGGTCACCAAGCAGACCGCCGAGGGCGTCAAGTCCTGTGAGTCGGTGCTGGATCTGGCCCGTCGGCACGGCGTCGACATGCCGATCACGGAGACCGTCGTGGGCATCGTGCACGAGGGCACGCCGCCGGTGGTCGCCCTCAAGGAGCTGATGTCGCGCAGCGCCAAGCCCGAGCGCCGCTGACTCTCGTCAGACCAGCGGGTACGCTCAAGCCGATATGAGCAGCGAGAACCTCCCCCAGAGCCCCAAGGCGCGCCCCGAGCAGAGCTCTGAGCTGCCGCTCCGCAAGCCGCGTGTGGCCGTCGTGTTCGGCGGCCGCAGTTCGGAGCACGGCATCTCGGTCGTCACGGCGGGCGCCGTACTGCGTGCCATCGACCGCACCAAGTACGACGTCCTGCCCATCGGCATTACGACGGACGGCCGCTGGGCGCTGACCGCCGACGAGCCCGAGCGCATGGCGATCACCGACCGCAAGGTGCCCAACGTCGCCGAGCTCGCCGAGTCGGCCGAGGGCGCCGTCGTCCTGCCCCTGGACCCCGGCAACCGCGAGGTCGTCTACAGCGAGCCCGGCTCCGTGCCCAAGGCGCTCGGTGAGGTCGACGTCGTCTTCCCGATGCTGCACGGTCCGTACGGCGAGGACGGCACCCTCCAAGGGCTCCTTGAGCTCTCCGGAGTGCCCTACGTGGGCGCCGGTGTGCTCGCGTCGGCCGTCGGCCAGGACAAGGAGTACATGAAGCGGGTCTTCATCTCCTTCGGTCTTCCCGTCGGCCCGTACCTGGTGATCCGGCCGCGCGAGTGGGACCGCGACGAGCAGGCCGCCCGCAAGAAGATCGCGGAGTTCGCAGGCGAGCACGGCTGGCCGCTGTTCATCAAGCCCGCCCGCGGCGGCTCCTCGATGGGCATCACGAAGGTCGACTCCTTCGAAGGCCTCGACGAGGCGATCGAGGAGGCCCGGCGCCACGACCCCAAGATCCTCGTCGAGTCGCTGCTTCGCGGCCGCGAGATCGAGTGCGGGGTCCTGGAGTTCGAGGACGGCCCGCGCGCGAGCGTGCCCGCCGAGATCCCGCCCGTGCAGTCGCACGACTACTACGACTTCGAGGCGAAGTACATCGACTCGACGCCCGGGATCGTGCCGGCCCCGCTGACGCCCGAGCAGACCGCCGAGATCCAGCGGCTCGCGGTCGACGCCTTCGAGGCCACGTCCTGCGAGGGCCTGGTGCGCGCGGACTTCTTCCTCACCGAGGACGGGCAGTTCGTGATCAACGAGATCAACACGATGCCGGGCTTCACGCCCATCTCGATGTACCCGCAGATGTGGGAGGCGAGCGGCGTCAGCTACCCCGAGCTGGTGGACCGCCTCATCCAGGCCGCGCTGCACCGCTCGACGGGCCTGCGCTAGCCCCTGGGGGCGTTACGCGATCCCCTTGGGGACCGTCTTCTTCACGGGGGCGGCGAAGTCCGTCAGCGGGCTCACGCCGCCCCCTGTGCGTTCCTCGGGCAGGGTGACCTCCACGTACGCCTTGCGCAGCGTGGAGGTGAAACGGAACGAGCCGTCGTCCTGCTCCTCGAGCAGCCAGTTGACGCCGTTCACCGTCACACCGTCCGCCTCGGCGTCGTTCATCTTCGGCGGCCGGGGGACACCGCAGCGCAGTATGATCGCCGGGTCTCCCCACCCGGCGGTCAGCGCCGACTTCGGCTCGGGATCGGCGCGCACCAGACCGTCCACCTTCTCCGGAAGCTGTTTGTCCAGGTTCCGGCACAGTTCGGCGACCTCGGTGTCCGGGGTGGGAACCGTGGCCTTCGCCGCTTCGTCTGCTTGGGAGCAGCCCGCGGTCGCGATCAGGAGTGCGAGTGCGGGGCTCGAGACGAGGTAACGGCGCCGGCGACGGGAAATCTTCACCGGCCAAGGGTAGACGGGGGCTACAAGTGCACGACCGGGCAGGTCAGGGTCCGCGTGATGCCGTCCACTTGCTGGACTTTGGCGACCACCATGCGGCCGAGTTCGTCCACCGTGTCCGCCTGCGCGCGCACGATGACATCGTAGGGTCCGGTCACGTCCTCGGCCTGGATCACTCCTGGGATCTTGCCGATCAGCTCGGCGACGGTCGACGCCTTGCCGACCTCTGTTTGGATCAGGATGTACGCCTGTACCACGGAACCTCCAGGGCGGCCACGAGGATCATGTGGGGAGAAGGGACGCCACGGTACCGCGTCGCCGCTTCTCGCGGGGAGACCCGGGGGAGCTGTGGCGCGCACAGCGCGGTGGACGGACAACCGAAGTTGACGGTCATCTCGACCGTACCTATGACAGTGACGGCTCGCGACCGCAAGCCGAGCAGCGTGAAAGGGCATGGTGAGTCCCGGTGAAGGGAACCGTCGGCGAGTTGGGGGAGTTCGGGCTCATCAGGGAACTCACCTCGCGGCTCACCTCCACCCCGGCCGTCCGGCTCGGTCCGGGCGATGACGCCGCCGTCGTGTCCGCCCCCGACCGCAGGGTCGTGGCGAGCACCGACATTCTCCTGGAGGGGCGGCACTTCCGTCGCGACTGGTCCACCGCGTACGACGTGGGCCGCAAGGCCGCCGCGCAGAATTTGGCCGACATCGCTGCCATGGGTGCCGTGCCGACCGCTCTGCTCCTCGGCCTTGTCGTCCCCGCCGAACTTCCCGCGAGCTGGGCCACCGAGCTGATGGACGGCCTGCGGGACGAGTGCCAGGTCGCGGGCGCGGCCGTCGTGGGCGGAGATGTCGTACGCGGCGACACGATCACCGTCGCGATCACGGCCCTCGGCGATCTGCGCAACCACGAGCCGGTGACGCGTGCGGGCGCTCAGCCCGGCGATGTCGTCGCCGTCACGGGCTGGTTGGGCTGGTCCGCCGCCGGGCACGCGGTGCTCTCGCGCGGCTTCCGCTCGCCGCGCGCCTTCGTGGAGGCCCACCGCAGGCCCGAGCCGCCGTACCACGCGGGCCCCGCGGCCGCCGGGCTCGGCGCGACCTCCATGACGGACGTGAGCGACGGACTCATCGCCGACCTCGGGCACATCGCCGAGGCGAGCAAGGTACGCATCGACATCCGCTCCGGAGACGTCGACGTGCCCTCGCAGATGAACGACATCGGGCAGGCCGTCGGTGTCGACCCGCTGCAGTGGGTGCTCAACGGCGGCGAGGACCACGCGATCGTGGCGACGTTCCCAGCGGACGTGAAGCTGCCCGCCCGCTGGAAGGTCATCGGCGAGGTCCTCAACCCCTCGGCGCTGCCCCAGGTGACCGTGGACGGCGCCCCGTGGACCAGCAAGGGCTGGGACCACTTCGGCGACAACCTCGAGGACTGACCATGACGGTGCTTTCACGGCCCCCTCGTGTCCTGACCGTCGCCGGCTCCGACTCCGGCGGCGGCGCGGGCATCCAGGCCGACCTGAAGACGATGCTGGCGCTCGGCACCCACGGCATGAGCGTCGTCACGGCCGTCACCGCGCAGAACTCCCTTGGCGTGCAGGGCTTTTGGGAGCTGCCGGTGGAGGCGGTGCGGGCCCAGTACCGCAGCGTCGTCGACGACATCGGCGTACAGGCCGTGAAGACCGGCATGCTCGCATCGGCCGAACTGGTCGAGACGGTGGCCGAGTTGCTCGCGGGCACGGACGCCCCCGCGGTCGTCGACCCGGTCGGCGTCTCCAAGCACGGTGACTCGCTGCTCGCCGCGTCGGCGCTCGATTCGGTGCGTACGAAACTGCTCCCGGTCGCCACGGTCGCGACGCCGAATCTCGACGAGGTCGCCCAACTGACGGGCATTCACGTGGAGTCGGAGGACGGGATGCGGCGGGCGGCGGCGGCGCTCCTCGCGTACGGCCCGCGGTGGGCGCTCATCAAGGGCGGCCATCTGCGGGGCGACGCGGTGGACCTGCTCACCGACGGATCCGAAGAGCACTGGCTGCGCGCGCCGCGGCACGACAACCGCCACACGCACGGCACCGGCTGCACGCTCGCCAGTGCGATCGCCTCGCACCTGGCGAAGGGGCTGTCCGTGCCGGAGGCGGTTACGGCGGCGAAGGAGTACGTCACGGGGGCGATCGCGGCCGGGTTCCCGCTCGGCGGCGGGATCGGGCCCGTGGATCATGGGTGGCGGTTCAGGGGGCGGTAGGTCCTTGTGGGCCTACGAAAGAGTGTGGACATACGGAGTGTGGACATACGAAAGAGCCGGTCCCCCGAAGGGGACCGGCTCTTTTCAGCAACCAGCTAGGTGGCCGCGCTTACTTGCGTCAGCGCGAGACCTTGCCGGCCTTGATGCACGAGGTGCAGGCGTTGAGCCGCTTCGGCGTCCCGCTGACCATGGCACGAACGCGCTGGATGTTCGGGTTCCAGCGACGGGACGTGCGGCGGTGAGAGTGCGAGATGTTGTTGCCGAAGCTCGGCCCCTTGCCGCAGACGTCGCAGTTGGCAGCCACGGGTCACTCCAAGACTTCAGATGCACTTACGGTTAAACCCGGCATGCCGGGATCAGTGCAATGATCGTGGGTGGCGTTGCCAGGAGGAATGGCCCGATGGGTATCGGGCAACCGGAGCAGCATACAACGACTGCTTCGGTAGAACGAAACTACCATGTCTCGCCCGGGCCCCGCCTCGGGCCCACCCCTGACCCGCCCGCCGTCTGCGCTCGTCGGGGTCTACGCTGCGTCCATTCCGGATGCCTTAGAGGAGGCCAGCAGGTGCCGCAGAACGTCGACGCCGTCGCGGTGCGAGCCTGGTGCCGCCTCGCTCTGGACGCCCTGGGAAGGGCCCGCGAGGAGATCGACGCGATCAACGTCTACCCGGTCGCGGACGGGGACACCGGAACGAACCTCTACCTGACCGTGGAATCGGCGTCCCGCGCGGTCGACGCGGTGTTCACGGGCCTGGAGCCAGCCCGCCCCTCGCTGGCCGAGGCCATGCGGGCGATGGCGCACGGCGCCCTCATCGGGGCCCGCGGCAACTCGGGCACGATCCTTTCGCAGCTGCTGCGCGGGATGGCGCAGGTGCTCGGTGCCGACACGGGGGACCGCCGTGACCCGGATCACGCGGACGGGCCGACGCTGGCGGTCGCGCTGCGGCGTGCGGCCGAATCCGCCTACCAGGCGGTCGCGCACCCCGTCGAGGGAACCGTCCTCACGGTGGCCACCGCGGCGGCGGACTCGGCATCCGGTGCGGGCGGCGACTGCGGGGCGGTGGCGCGGGCGGCGTACGACGGTGCCTGCCGGGCGCTGGACGCGACGACCGGGCAGCTCGCGGTCCTGGGCAGGGCCGGAGTGGTGGACGCCGGAGGGCGCGGGCTCGTGGCGGTGCTCGGGGCGCTGGTCGGGGCCCTCTCCGGGGAGACGGTGCTCCTGAAGGCGGCCGCGAGCGGGCACGCGCGCGTGGAGCCCGTCGAGTGCGCGGACACCGCGGCCGACGAGGCGGGCCCGGCCTTCGAGGTGATCTACCTCCTGGAGGCGGACGACACGGCCGTAGGGCGCCTGCGGACGCGGCTCGACGGACTTGGCGACTCGCTCGTCGTCGTCGGCGGCGACGGCCTGTGGAACGTGCACGTCCATGTCGACGACGCGGGGGCCGCGGTCGAGGCGGGCGTCGAGGCGGGGCGGCCCCACCGCATCCGCATCACCCACTTCGGAGCGGGCGACGCGCACACCGCAGGCGCCGCGCAGCCGCCCGGGGAGCGGGAACGTACGCAGCGCGCGATCGTCGCGGTCGTACCGGGCGAGGGTCTTGCGGGTCTCTACACAGAGGCCGGGGCGACCACGGTGCTCACGCGTCCCGGGGAGCCGCCCGCCAGCGGGGAGCTCGTGGAGGCGATCCGGCGGGCCCACGCGCGCGAGGTGGTGCTCCTGCCGAACGACGCCGAGCTGCGCCACACCGCGGCGGCCGCCGCCGAGCAGGCCCGCACGGAGGGCGTACGCGTCGCGCTGATCCCCACCCGCTCCGCGGTCCAGGGCATCGCGGCCCTGGCCGTGCACGAACCGGACCGCCGCTTCGACGAGGACGTCGTCGCCATGACCTCGGCGGCCGGCGCGACCCGGTACGGCGAACTGGCCGTCGCCGAGCGGCAGTCCTGGACCATGGCCGGCATCTGCCAGGCCGGGGACGTCCTCGGCCTGATCGACGGCGATGTCGCGGTGATCGGCGACGAGACGACCGACACCGCGCGGACCGTCCTTGACCGGATGCTGGCCGCGGGCGGCGAGATGGTCACGCTGGTGCTCGGCGAGAGCGTGCCCGACAGCCTCGCCGACGAGCTGGAGAAGCATGTGCGCGAGGCCCATCTCGCCGTCGACACGGTGGTCTACCGCGGCGGACGCCAATCGGCGCTGCTGCTGATCGGCGTCGAGTAGCCGACCCGTGGCGCCCTCGCCCGGAGGCGGATTCGGGAGACGTACGCCGGATTGTCAGTGGCGTGGTGTGCAATGGATCTCGTGCCCGCGCTCGAAGAACCCCTGAAGAAAGTGGTCGGTCCTCCCACCGCGAAGGTGATGGCCGAGCACCTCGACCTGCACACCGTCGGCGACCTGCTGCACCACTACCCGCGCAGGTACGCGGAGCGGGGCGAGCTCACCCGACTCGCCGAACTGCCGCTCGACGAGCACGTCACGGTGGTCGCCCAGGTCGCGACCGCCCGCGTCCTGAGATTCAACGGGGGCAGCGGCCAGCGCCTCGAAGTGACGATCACCGACGGCAGCGGCCAGCTCCAGCTGGTCTTCTTCGGCCGGGGCATCCACAAGCCGCACAAGGACCTGCTGCCGGGCACACGCGCGATGTTCGCGGGCAAGGTGTCCGTCTTCAACCGCAAGATGCAGCTCGCCCATCCCGCGTACGAACTGCTGCGGGGCGACACAGATGACGCGGTCGACGCGGTCGATTCCTGGGCGGGCGCGCTCATCCCGATCTATCCGGCCACCGCCAAGCTGGAGTCCTGGAAGATCGCCAAGTCGGTGGACGCGGTGCTGCCCAGCGCCCAGGAGGCCGTCGATCCGCTGCCGCCCTCGCTCCGGGACGGCCGGGGGCTCATCCCGCTCCCCGAGGCGCTCCTGAAGATCCACCGGCCGCACTCGAAGGCGGACATCGCCTCCGCCCGCGACCGCCTGAAGTGGGACGAGGCCTTCGTCCTCCAGGTGGCCCTGGCCAGGCGGCGGTACGCGGACGCGCAACTGCCCGCGATCGCCCGCAGGCCGAGCGAGGGCGGCCTGCTCGACGCCTTCGACGCCAAGCTGCCGTTCACGCTCACCGAGGGCCAGGAGAAGGTCTCCAAGGAGATCTTCGACGACCTGGCGACCGAACACCCGATGCACCGCCTCCTCCAGGGAGAGGTGGGTTCCGGCAAGGCTCAGCCGCTTGATTCGCTGGTCCTTACGCCGGACGGCTTCCGGCCTATGGGTGACATCCGGGAAGGCGAATCCGTCGTCGTGCCCTCGGGCGAGATCGCCGTGGTCGAGGGCGTCTTTCCGCAAGGTGAGCGCGACGTGTGGCGCATGACTCTGTCGGACGACAGCTCCGTGGAGTGCGATGACGAGCACCTCTGGATCGTCGGTACGAGCTGTGGCTGGCATCGCGGCCAGCCGCCCAAGATCATGACGACCCGGGAAATCCGCCTGGACCTGCTCGAGCCGAACGGATCCTCGAAGTGGTATCTCCCCGCTGCGACACCAGCCGATCTCGGAGGTGACGTAGCGCCGCCTCTCGACCCCTACTTTTTCGGGCTGCTGCTGGGGGGCGGCTCCTTCAGGCACAATCTGCGGCTATCCACGATCGACGACGAGATTCACGACGCTGCTGCTCACCGGCCAGGAGGAGTCCGCAACCCTGTCATTCAGACGCTGCGGGACCTGGGACTGTGGGGCCTGACATCACACGACAAGTTCATCCCCGATGCGTTCAAGAATGCGTCGATCAAGAATCGGCTGGCGCTCCTCCAAGGGCTTCTGGACACAGACGGCACGATTCAATCGGACGGGCTGAGTATTTCGTTGTGCTCGGCCTCGCTCAGGCTTGCTGAAGATGTTGCATGGCTCGTGCGGTCGCTGGGCGGCCGGGCAAGGGTGCTGCCGAAGAAGACGGCCTTCAACGTGTCGATCGCCTTGCCCGACGAGTACGCCCCCTTCCGGCTCACGCGCAAGGCGGAACGAGTGTGTGTGCGGCCGAAGTACAACACCTTCCGACGGGGAATCCGCAGCGTCGAGTTCGTCGGTCGGAAACCGGTCCAGTGCATCAGCGTCGCGCATCCGAGCCGTGCCTACGTCACCGACAACTTCACGGTGACGCACAACACGATGGTCGCCCTGCGCGCCATGCTCGCCGTCGTCGACGCGGGGGGCCAGGCCGCGATGCTCGCGCCCACCGAAGTCCTCGCCCAGCAGCACCACCGCTCGATCGTCGAGATGATGGGCGAGCTGGCCGAGGGCGGCATGCTGGGCGGCTCCGAGCAGGCCACCAAGGTCACGCTGCTCACCGGCTCCATGGGCGCGGCCGGGCGTCGGCAGGCGCTGCTCGACCTGGTCACGGGCGAGGCCGGGATCGTCATCGGCACGCACGCGTTGATCGAGGACAAGGTCCAGTTCCACGACCTGGGCCTGGTCGTCGTCGACGAACAGCACCGCTTCGGGGTCGAGCAGCGCGACGCCCTGCGCGGCAAGGGCAAGCAGCCCCCGCACCTCCTGGTCATGACGGCCACGCCCATTCCGCGCACGGTCGCGATGACCGTCTTCGGTGACCTGGAGACCTCGGTCCTCGACCAGCTCCCCGCGGGCCGCTCGCCGATCGCCAGCCATGTCGTCCCCGCCCAGGACAAGCCGCACTTCCTCGCCCGCGCGTGGGAGCGCGTGCGCGAGGAGGTGGAGAGCGGCCACCAGGCGTACGTGGTCTGCCCGCGCATCGGGGACGAGGAGGACGACAAGAAGAGCGCGAAGAAGAGGTCCGCCGAGGACGAGGCCGAGAAGCGGCCCCCGCTCGCCGTCATCGAGGTCGCCGAGCAGCTGGCCCAGGGGCCCCTCCAAGGCCTCAAGGTGGAGATCCTGCACGGCCGTATGCAGCCCGACGACAAGGACGCGGTGATGCGCCGCTTCGCCGCGGGCGAGACCCAGGTCCTTGTCGCCACGACGGTCATCGAGGTCGGCGTGAACGTCCCGAACGCCACCGCCATGGTGATCATGGACGCTGACCGCTTCGGCGTATCTCAGCTGCACCAGCTGCGCGGACGTGTCGGACGAGGTTCGGCCCCGGGCCTGTGCCTCCTGGTCACCGACATGCCCGAGGCGAGCCCCGCCCGCGCCCGCCTGGGCGCCGTCGCCTCGACGCTCGACGGCTTCGAGCTCTCCCGCATCGACCTGGAGCAGCGCCGCGAGGGCGACGTCCTTGGCCAGGCGCAGTCGGGTGTCCGCTCCAGCCTGCGCATGCTCGCCGTCATCGAGGACGAGGAGATCATCGCGGAGGCCCGCGAGGAAGCCGTCTCGGTCGTCTCCAAGGACCCGGACCTGGAGCGGCTGCCCGCGCTGCGCACCGCCCTGGACGCGCTGCTCGACGCCGAGCGCGAGCAGTACCTCGACAAGGGCTGAGCGGCGGTCATGGGGCGTCGGCTGAGACACTGGGACGGCACCATCCCGTACGTACACCGACAAGGACTCAGATGACCCGCGTGATCGCCGGTACGGCCGGCGGACGCCGCCTCGCCGTCCCGCCAGGAAACGGCACACGGCCCACGTCGGACCGCGCGCGCGAGGGCCTGTTCTCCACCTGGCAGGCCTTCCAGGGCACGCTCGACGGCGCACGCGTCCTCGACCTGTACGCCGGGTCCGGCGCCGTCGGCCTCGAAGCGCTCTCCCGAGGCGCGGCCCACACCCTGCTCGTCGAGGCGGACGCCCGCGCGGTGCGCACCATCAGGGAGAACGTGAAGGCGCTGGGCCTGCCCGGCGCCGAGGTCAGGGCGGGCAAAGCGGCCCAGATCGTCCAGGGCGGCACTCCCGGAACCCCGTACGACCTGGTGTTTCTCGACCCGCCGTACGCGGTCACCGACGACGATCTTCGCGAGATCCTCCTCACACTCCGCGCGGAAGGCTGGCTCACGGACGATGCGCTCGTCACCGTTGAACGCAGTACCAGAGGCGGAGAATTCGGCTGGCCCGACGGTTTCGAAGCACTGAGGTCCCGTCGCTACGGCGAAGGCACGTTTTGGTACGGTCGCGCCGCCTCTACGTGCGACGACTCAGTGATCGCGCCATGACCGGACCGGAGAGCGAGGGACTTCAGTTGCGCCGCGCCGTCTGTCCGGGGTCATTCGACCCCATCACCAATGGACACCTCGACATCATCGCCCGCGCCTCCAAGCTGTACGACGTGGTGCACGTCGCGGTGATGATCAATCAGTCGAAGAAGGGCCTCTTCTCCGTCGAGGAGCGGATCGAGATGATCCGCGAGGTCACAGCCGACTTCGGGAACGTCGAGGTCGAGTCCTTCCACGGCCTCCTCGTCGACTTCTGCAAGCAGCGGGACATCCCGGCCATCGTCAAGGGCCTGCGCGCGGTCAGCGACTTCGACTACGAACTGCAGATGGCCCAGATGAACAACGGCCTCTCGGGTGTCGAGACGCTCTTCGTGCCCACCAACCCCACCTACAGCTTCCTGTCCTCCTCGCTCGTCAAGGAGGTCGCGGCGTGGGGCGGCGACGTCGCGCACCTGGTCCCCCCGCTGGTGTTCGAAGCCCTCAACAAGCGCCTCGCCAAAGGCTGATCAAGGGCTACAGTCTTCCCGTCCGTCTCCCAACAAGCTGTAGAGAGTGGCGAGCACACGGTGGACGTGCAGAAGAAGATCGACGAGATCGTCGAGGCGATCGGCAGCGCCCGGTCCATGCCCATGTCGGCCTCGTGCGTGGTCAACCGCGCCGATCTGCTCTCGATGCTCGAAGAGGTGCGCCAGGCCCTGCCCGGCTCCCTCGCCCAGGCCCAGGAGCTGATCGGCGGCCGTGAGCAGCTGGTCGAGCAGGCCCGCCAGGAGGCCGAGCGGATCATCGAGACGGCGCACGCCGAACGCGGCTCGCTGATCTCCGACACGGAGGTCGCCCGCAACTCCCAGGGCGAGGCGTCCCGCATCCTCGCCGAGGCCCGCCAGGCCGCCGAAGAGGTCCGCGTCGAGGCCGACGACTACGTGGACAGCAAGCTCGCCAACTTCGAGGTCGTCCTCACCAAGACCCTCGGCTCGGTCGGCCGCGGCCGCGAGAAGCTCCTCGGCACGGGGCCCGGCCTCGACGAGCAGGGTTACGAGGACGAGGACGCCCCGCAGCGCAGCCTCGACCCCGAGACGCTCCGCCGGGACGCCGACGCGTACGTGGACGCCAAGCTCGGCGCCTTCGAGGCGGTACTCGCCAAGACCCTGGAGGCGGTCGGCCGCGGCCGCCAGACGCTGCACGGCCGGGCACCCGCCGACGAGCTCGGCGGCCTCGTGCAGGGCGACGGCGCCTCCCAGGCGCACACCACCGACGCCGAGTACCTGGCGGACCTCGCAGGACCCATGGCGGCCGCCGCGACGCCCGCGCCTCCGCAGCAGCCCCCCGCGGCCCCCCAGATCCCGGCCCAGCAGCCCTACGCCCCGGCCGCCCAGCAGGAGCCGGACCCCTACGCGTATCAGCAGCAGGACCAGTACGCGTACCAGCAGCAGTACGCCCAGCAGGACCCGTACGGCTACCAGCAGCAGGATCCGTACGGCTACCCGCAGCAGGGCTACGAGCAGCCTCAGTACGAGGCACCCGCGGTGCTGGAGGAGGCCAGCCTCTTCGACACCGGCATGATCACCGCGGAGCAGCTGCGCCAGTACGAACAGGGTCGCTAGTACCGGATTGGGCCGAGAGCGAATGGTCCAGTATCCTGGCTCTTCGGTCGCGCGTACGTCCGCGATCCAGGCTGCCCGGCTTGTGGGAGAGCACCTGACTCTCGCGGACAGGGCGGCCCTTGAACTTCCAGGATCTGAAAGCAGGAAAAGCCCTGAGTGCTCGCCTTGACCACCGAAACCCTCTCGTGTTCGACACACACGAGCTGGGTCGGCGTCCCGGTGCGCTGCAGCGGCTGACCCGTTCCGTCGAAGCTCCCGGTTCGCCGGCGACCTTCGGCATCGAAGGGGTCATCGGAGTGCCGGAAGGCGCCCCGGTCGAGCTGAAGATCCGCCTGGAGTCGGTCATGGAAGGGGTGCTTGTCACAGGCACCGCCCGTGCATCGGCCGAGGGGGAGTGCGTAAGGTGTCTGGAGCCGCTGACCCTTGAGGTCGACGCGGATTTCCAGGAGATGTTCTCGTACCCTGACGCCGACGACCGGGGCCGCGCAGCGGAACCGGCCGACGACGCCGAGGAAGATGAGGACAGGCTCTATCTCGAGGACGGCATGTTCGACCTCGAGCCTGTGCTGCGTGATGCGGTGGTGCTCGCACTGCCGATGCAGCCGGTGTGCCAGGACGACTGTCCGGGCCTGTGTTCCCAGTGCGGAGCGCGGCTCGCGGACGACCCGGACCACCACCATGACGCCGTCGACATTCGTTGGGCGGCACTGCAGGGACTCGCCGGGACCATCCAGGACGGCGAGAAGGACGAGATGAGCGGCGCCGAAGCTGGCGTCGACGAGAAGCAGGAGAAGTAGCCGTGGCTGTTCCGAAGCGGAAGATGTCGCGCAGCAACACGCGCCACCGCCGGTCGCAGTGGAAGGCTGCGGTCCCCACCCTGGTTTCGTGTGAGCGTTGCCAGGAGCCGAAGCTCCAGCACATCGCGTGCCCGAGCTGCGGCACGTACAACAAGCGCCAGGTCCTCGAGGTCTGAGCGGCTGGTGAGAGGCACCGTGTCTAGCCATAAAACGGCGGAAGACGCCAACGCTGAAAAGGCTGCAAACGCCAAGAAGCAGGCGGACAACAACACGGCCTCGTCCCACACGCTTTTGGAAGGGCGGCTCGGGTACCAACTCGAGTCCGCCCTTCTGGTGCGTGCGCTGACCCACCGTTCGTACGCGTACGAGAACGGCGGCCTGCCGACGAACGAGCGGCTCGAGTTCCTCGGGGACTCGGTGCTCGGCCTCGTCGTCACGGACACGCTCTATCGCACCCACCCCGACCTGCCCGAAGGCCAGCTGGCCAAGTTGCGGGCCGCGGTGGTCAATTCGCGTGCGCTTGCGGAGGTCAGTCGCGGCCTCGACCTCGGCTCCTTCATCCGGCTCGGCCGCGGTGAAGAGGGCACGGGTGGCCGGGACAAGGCATCCATCCTCGCCGACACCCTTGAAGCGGTGATCGGCGCGGTCTATCTGGACCAGGGTCTGGACGCGGCGGGCGAGCTGGTGCACCGGCTCTTCGACCCGCTGATCGAGAAGTCCTCGAACCTGGGCGCGGGCCTGGACTGGAAAACCAGCCTCCAGGAGCTCACCGCCACCGAGAGCCTCGGCGTGCCCGAGTACCTCGTCACGGAGAGCGGCCCGGACCACGAGAAGACCTTTACTGCTGCCGCCCGCGTCGGAGGCGTCTCGTACGGCACCGGCACCGGCCGCAGCAAAAAGGAAGCGGAGCAGCAGGCCGCGGAGTCGGCGTGGCGTGAGATTCGCGCCGCCGCGGATGAGCGGATCAAGGCGGAGGCGGCTGCCGCCTCTGCTGACGGGGTTGCGGACGCACCCTCCGTCTGACCTCTGTTCCACCGTTTTCGGTGCCGGTCGCCTTTCAGGTGGCCGGCACCAGCCTTTTCCCGCCCACTCGCCCGTTACGCCGAAATGGACAAGCCCCGTGCCCGAGCTCCCCGAAGTCGAAGTCGTCAGGCGCGGGCTCGAACGCTGGGTGGCTCATCGCACCGTCATCGAGGTCGAGGTGCTGCATCCCCGTGCCGTGCGGCGGCATCTCGCGGGCGGGGAGGACTTCGCGCACCGGCTCAAGGGGCAGCGCGTCGGTACGGCGATGCGGCGCGGCAAGTATCTCTGGCTGCCCCTCGAGGACAGCGGCACCTCGATCCTCGCCCATCTCGGCATGAGCGGGCAGTTGCTCGTACAGCCTCAAGAGGCGCCCGACGAGAAGCACTTGAGGATCCGGATGCGGTTCGCCGACGTGCTCGGCACCGAGCTGCGCTTCGTCGACCAGCGCACCTTCGGCGGGCTCTCGCTGCACGAGAACACCCCCGACGGACTGCCCGACGTCATCGCGCACATCGCACGCGATCCCCTCGACCCGCAGTTCGACGACGCGGCCTTCCACGCCGCGCTGCGCCGACGTCGTACGACGATCAAACGCGCCCTGCTCGACCAGTCGTTGATCAGCGGGGTCGGCAACATCTACGCGGACGAGGCCCTTTGGCGCGCGAAGCTGCACTACGAGCGCCCGACCGCCACGTTCACCCGGCCGCGCACGGCCGAACTCCTGGGCCACGTACGGGATGTGATGAACGAGGCGCTGGCCGTCGGCGGCACCAGCTTCGACAGCCTGTACGTGAATGTGAACGGCGAGTCCGGCTACTTCGAGCGGTCGCTCGACGCCTACGGCCGTGAGGACGAGCCGTGCCGCCGCTGTGGCACGGCCATGCGCCGGCGCCCCTGGATGAACCGCTCCAGCTACTTCTGCCCGCGCTGTCAGCGGCCCCCGCGCTCCGCGTCGTAACGCTCCCGCGCCACCAGTACGTCGTCCATCCGGCCCTCCATGTAGTGCACGAGGGTCATCAGGCGCTGCGCGAACTCCCGTCCCAGCGGGGTGAGTTCATAGTCCACGCGCGGCGGGTTGGTGGGCTGCGCCTCGCGGTGCACCAGGCCGTCGCGCTCCAGCGCGTGCAGTGTCTGGGACAGCATCTTCTCGCTCACGCCGTCGACGCGGCGGCGCAGTTCGTTGAAACGGAACGTGCCGTCGTGCAGCGCGCCCAGGGTGAGCGCGCCCCAGCGTCCCGTGACGTGCTCCAGCGTGCCGCGCGACGGGCACTGCTTGGAGAACACGTCGTACGCCATGTCCGGGGTCGGGGCGTCTTCGGTCCGGGTGGTCGCATCCATGCAGACAGCCTACTCGTGCGCAGCGCAAACCTCAGGTTTGCGCTAACGAAAAGTTAGTGCTCTCGCGTCCCGGAAGCCGGGGTCTAGAAGCCGAAGTCCTGCGTCCACCAAGGGCCGCCCGGCGCGAAGTGCGCGCCGACGCCCAGGGTCTTGTAGTCACAGTTGAGGATGTTGGCGCGGTGGCCGGCGCTGTTCATCCAGGCGTCCATCACGGACTGGGCGTTGGCCTGGCCGCGCGCGATGTTCTCGCCGCCCAGATTCGCTATCCCGGCCTTCTCGGCGCGGTCCCACGGGGTCGCGCCGTCCAGGTCGGTGTGGTCGAAGAAGTCGCGGGTGGCCATGTCCGAACTGAAGTCACCGGCCAGCGAGGCCAGCGAGTCGTCCGCGCGCACGGGGGAGCAGCCCGCCTTGGCCCGCTCCTCATTGACGAGGGTGAGCACCTCGGCCTCGGCCGTGGCCTCCGCGGACGGCGACTTCGAGCTCGGCGCCGGCGCCGGCGGCGCCTTCGGCTTCTGTGGGGCGGTGCGCGAGGGGCTCGGTGCCTTCGTCTTCTCTTCCGGCTCCGGCTTCGGCTTCGGCGCCTGGGACGACGGCTTCTCGGACGGCTTCTGCGAGGGCGTCCCGGTGGACTGCGAGGGGGACGGGTCCGGCGCTTCGGAGCGGTCCGTGCCTCGGCTCGGTGCGGTCGACTCGCGTCCTGCGTCGGCATCGGCGTCCGCGCCGCCCTGTGCCGCCACCCCGGTGGGGGAGCTGGCGGAACGCACCTTGTTGGAGTCGCCGCCACCGCCCAGCGAGTAGTTGTCGGAGCCGGGGACCAGGCCGGAGGCGATCGCCACGGCACCCATCGCGACGGCGGCGGACACGCCGAGCAGGCCGGTGCGCACCGGTGCGGCCACACGGCCCTTGCGGCGGTGCGACACGGCGGCGGTGCGGGGCTCGGGGGCGCCCGCGTGGTCGTCGGCGTACGGGGCGGGTGCCCCAGTGGCGCGGCCGGTGGCGGCTCCCCCTGCGCCGGAGCGTCGGTGGCGTCCCATCTCTGGCCTTCCTCGTCCTAGCGGTCAACGTGACTCACTCATACGAGTGAGGCTCATCGAGTCGGGACTGTACGCGATGGCGCATGGGGGCGAAGTGCTCCGAGAGCAATTGGCCGGTTAGCGTGCACCCATGAACGAAGAAGTCAGACTCACCGCCTGGGTGCGCGGCCGGGTGCAGGGCGTGGGTTTCCGCTGGTTCACGCGGGCGCGGGCGCTGGAGATCGGCGGCCTGAGTGGTTTTGCTCTCAATCTGGAGGACGGCCGCGTACAAGTGGTCGCCGAGGGTCCCCGAGCGGGCGCCCAGGAGCTGCTCGACTGGCTGCGGGACGGCGACACTCCCGGCCGGGTCGACGGAGTCACTGAGATCTGGGACACCCCGCGCGGCATCTACGAGACGTTCGCGATTCGCTGACGGAGACTGGAAGGGAGGGCCCGCCCAGGAGTGCCCAAGGCAACTGCCGGGGGCAGGAAAGACCTGGTGGTTGCCAAGAACCCCTTGTCGTGGCAGGCTCCGCAAGTAAGGATGATCGACACGCCCTCAGGGCCCCGCAGCAGAGGCAGCGCCGCAGTTTTGACGGCGAGATGCCCCCGGGTTGCCCGCCAATACGGGGCGTGATCGTGTTGACCGTCAAACTTTTTGGTGAGACTCTGGAAGCCCCGCGCACCTTAGCTGTTTGGCATGTGAGAACGGCCAGCAAGACCAGCAGGAACAACGAGTGCCAAGCACCGCGGGTGCGATTCCCTCACGACCCACACCGCTTCGGTCGGTCACTCATTGTGGAGGACCATCCATCATGGCAAAGGCGCTTCTCGGTTACGTCGGCGGTTCCGACCCGCGACTTCTCGCCGAGATGCGACGGCTCCAGCAGCGCGTCCAGGACCTGGAATCTGAGCTCGTGAAGATCCAGGCCGAGAACGACGCGCTCGCGGCTGCCGCTTCTCACGAATCGCTCCTGGAGAGCATCGACGTACCCCAGGCGGAGCCTGCGCTCACCTGACCACTGCCACCTCAGTAAAGGCGTCTGTCCTCGCAAGGTGCTGCGTAAAGATCATTGGCGTAATGATCATTGTGCGCCACGCGCTTTCCGCTTTGTGAGTTGCCTGCTAACGCACGTGGTCGGGCTGCCCATGTCAGCCGCTTGTTCAGATCGATTGTCCAGATCTGCAAGGGACGCTTCGGCGTCCCTTCTTTCTTGCCCCCGTGTCGCCCGGTTCCTTTACCGTCTGATGTGCCCTGCATCTTCATGGGTGAAACGGTCAGTGAAAGGTAGAGTCCAGCGGCGTGCACCTCAAGGCCCTCACCCTGCGCGGTTTCAAATCCTTCGCGTCGGCCACGACGCTGAAGTTCGAGCCGGGCATCACCTGCGTCGTCGGACCCAACGGCTCAGGCAAGTCCAATGTCGTGGACGCGCTGAGCTGGGTCATGGGCGAGCAGGGTGCCAAGTCGCTGCGCGGCGGCAAGATGGAGGACGTCATCTTCGCCGGCACCACCGGGCGGCCGCCGCTCGGCCGCGCCGAGGTGTCCCTCACCATCGACAACTCCGACGGTGCGCTTCCCATCGAGTACGCGGAAGTCACCATCACGCGGATCATGTTCCGCAACGGCGGCAGCGAGTACCAGATCAACGGGGACACCTGCCGGCTCCTCGACATCCAGGAGCTGCTCTCCGACTCGGGCATCGGCCGCGAGATGCACGTCATCGTCGGGCAGGGCCAGCTCGACGGGGTGCTGCACGCCGACCCGATGGGGCGCAGGGCCTTCATCGAGGAGGCCGCGGGCGTCCTCAAGCACCGCAAGCGCAAAGAGAAGGCGCTGCGCAAGCTCGACGCGATGCAGGCCAACCTCGCCCGCGTCCAGGACCTCACCGACGAACTGCGGCGCCAGCTCAAGCCCCTGGGGCGGCAGGCGGCCGTCGCCCGGCGGGCCGCCGTCATCCAGGCCGATCTGCGCGATGCCCGGCTGCGGCTCCTCGCCGACGATCTCGTACGACTCAGAGCGGCGCTCCAGACCGAAGTGGCGGACGAGGCGGCGCTCAAGCAGCGCAAGGACGCCGCCGAGGCCGAGCTGAAGAAGGCGCTGCAGCGCGAGGCCGAGCTCGAAGACGAGGTGCGGCGTCTCACGCCGCGGCTCCAGCAGGCGCAGCAGACGTGGTACGAGCTGTCGCAGCTGGCCGAGCGGGTGCGCGGCACGGTCTCCCTCGCCGACGCCCGGGTCAAGAGCGCGACCGCAGCGCCGCCGGAGGAGCGCCGTGGCCGTGACCCCGAGGACATGGAGCGCGAGGCCGCGCGGATCCGCGAGCAGGAGGCGGAGCTGGAGGCGGCGCTCGAAGCGGCGGAGCACGCGCTTGAGGACACGGTGGGCCACCGTGCCGATCTTGAGCGGGAGTTGGCGGTCGAGGAGCGTCGCCTCAAGGACGTGGCGCGGGCCATCGCCGACCGGCGCGAGGGGCTCGCGCGGCTGAACGGCCAGGTCAACGCGGCGCGTTCGCGGGCGGGCTCCGCGCAGGCCGAGATCGACCGGCTCGCCGTGGCCCGCGACGAGGCGGGGGAGCGCGCCGTCGCCGCCCAGGAGGAGTACGAGCAGCTCAAGGCGGAGGTCGACGGTCTTGACGCCGGTGACGCGGAGCTCGCCGGGCGGCACGACGAGGCGAAGCGTTCCCTCGCCGATGCCGAGGCCGCGCTCACCGCCGCGCGGGAGGCCGCCACCGCGGCCGAACGTAAGCGGGCCGCGGTCGCCGCCCGGCACGATGCGCTCGCGCTCGGTCTTCGCCGCAAGGACGGCACGGGGGCGCTGCTCGCCGCCAAGGACCGGATCGCCGGGCTCCTTGGACCCGCGGCCGAGCTGCTCACGATCGCTCCGGGGTACGAGGTTGCGGTCGCCGCCGCCTTCGGTGCCGCTGCGGACGCGATTGCCGTGAGCACGCCCGCCTCGGCTGCGGAGGCGATCCGGCTGCTGCGGAAACAGGACGGCGGCCGGGCCGCGCTGTTGCTGGCGGGGGCGCCGGACGCGTGGGACGGAGGATACGACGGCTCGGCGGGCGCGCGCGGCGCGGAGTCGGGCGGTGCGGGTCGTCGGCGTGCGGAGGTGCCCGGTGGCGGTGTGCGGGCCGGTGGTGGCAGTGCGCAGGCGCTTGGTGATGGCGTCGGGTTGGGCGGTGGGGAGTCGGGCGGTGCGGGCCGGCGTGGTGCGGCGGTGCCCGGTGGCGGTGTGCAGGCCGACGGAGGCGGCGCGGAGGCGCTTGGCGATGACGCCGAGTCGGATGATGCGGGTCGACGTGGCCCGGAGGCTCCCGGCAGCAGCGCCCGAGCGCAGACTCTGCCCGCTCAGCCCGGCGGCGCCCCCGGTGACGCACGGTCCGCATCCGCCCAAGGCCCGCCCTTCGTCGCTGAACTGGTGCGCGGGCCCGATGAGTTGATGCCCGCCGTGCGGCGGCTGCTGCGGGGCGTGGTGGCGGTGGGGACGCTCGAGGACGCCGAGGATCTCGTCTACGCGCGGCCCGAGTTGACCGCGGTCACCACCGAAGGCGACCTGCTCGGGGCGCACTTCGCGCAGGGCGGGTCCGCGGGTGCGCCCAGCCTCCTGGAGGTGCAGGCGTCCGTCGACGAGGCCGCGGCCGAACTCGCCGAGCTCGGCACGGCCTGTGAGCGGCTCGCCGACGAACAGCACATCGCGGGTGAGCGGCGCAAGGAAGTGGCCGCGCTCGTCGAGGAGTTGGGGGAGCGCAGGCGCGCCGCCGACCGGGAGAAGTCGTCCGTGGCCCAGCAGCTCGGTGCGCTCGCCGGGCAGGCGCGCGGCGCCGCCGGTGAGGCCGAGCGCAGTGCCGCCGCCGCGGCCAAGGCGCAGGACGCGCTGGACAAGGCGGTCGAGGAGGCCGAGGAGCTGGCCGAGCGGCTGCTCGTCGCCGAGGAGGCACCGGCCGAGGAGGAGCCCGACACCGCCGTGCGTGACCGGCTCGCCGCCGACGGAGCCAATGCCCGGCAGACCGAGATGGAGGCCAGGCTTCAGGTCCGTACGCATGAGGAGCGGGTCAAGGGTCTTGCGGGCCGTGCCGATTCGCTCGACCGGGCCGCGCGCGGCGAACGCGAGGCACGCGCGCGTGCCGAGCAGCGCAAGGCCCGGATGCGGCATGAGGCGGCGGTCGCCGACGCCGTCGCGCGCGGTGCCCGGCAGCTGCTCGCGCACGTCGAGGTCTCTCTCGCACGGGCCGATGAGGAGCGCGGAGCCGCCGAGCGCGCCAAGGAGGTCCGGGAGCGGGACCTTGTTGCCGAGCGGAACCAGGGCCGTGACCTCAAGGCGGAGCTGGACAAGCTGACGGACTCGGTGCACCGGGGCGAGGTGCTCGGCGCCGAGAAGCGCATGCGGATCGAGCAGTTGGAGGCCAAGGCGCTCGAGGAGCTCGGCGTCGAGCCGGCAGGCCTCGTCGCCGACTACGGCCCCGACCAGCTCGTGCCGCCCTCGCCGCCGGCCGAGGGCGAGGAACTCCCCGAGGACCCGGAGCACCCGCGCAACAAGCCCGTTCCGTACGTCCGTGGCGAGCAGGAGAAGCGGCTGAAGTCAGCCGAACGGGCGTATCAGCAGCTCGGGAAGGTGAACCCGCTGGCTCTTGAGGAGTTCGCGGCGTTGGAGGAACGCCATAAGTTCCTGAGCGAGCAGCTCGAGGACCTGAAGAAGACGCGCACCGATCTCCTGCAGGTGGTGAAGGAGGTCGACGAGCGCGTCGAGCAGGTCTTCACCGAGGCCTACCGGGACACGGCCCGGGAGTTCGAAGGCGTCTTCTCGCGCCTCTTCCCGGGCGGTGAGGGACGGCTGATCCTCACCGATCCCGACAACATGCTCGCCACCGGTGTCGATGTCGAGGCGCGTCCGCCGGGCAAGAAGGTCAAGCGGCTCTCGCTGCTTTCGGGTGGTGAGCGGTCGCTGACCGCCGTGGCGCTGCTCGTTTCGATCTTCAAAGCGCGGCCCAGCCCCTTCTATGTGATGGACGAGGTCGAGGCCGCGCTCGACGACACCAACCTGCAGCGCCTCATCCGCATCATGGAGGAGCTGCAGGAGGCCTCGCAGCTCATCGTGATCACGCACCAGAAGCGGACGATGGAGGTCGCGGACGCGCTCTACGGCGTGTCCATGCAGGGCGACGGCGTCTCAAAGGTGATCAGTCAGCGGCTTCGTTAGCCCGCCGTAACCCTCCCTTCACTCATTCAAGACTTGAACGAAGCTCACCTCACGCGTGCCTGAAGTTCACAGGAACCCAGGTATTGACTTCGAAACTTGAAGGCATAGTCTCTGCAACGTTGCTTTTACCTTCAGGTGGTGGGCGGCGTGAAGTTGTGCGCCACTTGAAGTGCTCGCCCCCACCCCCGGCAGTGCAGCCGGTGGCACGAGGAGTCCATGTGACCAGCACAACGAAGGCGCCGCAGCCCGAAGGCAGAGAGGCCAAGCCGGATCATCTCGGCCACGTCATCTTCATCACGGCGGCAGCCGCGATGGGTGGCTTCCTCTTCGGCTACGACAGCTCGGTGATCAACGGCGCGACCGTCGCCATCCAGGACCGCTTCGACGTCGACGCCAACACGCTCGGCTGGATCATCGCCACCGCGCTGCTCGGCTGTGCCGTCGGTGCCGCGGTCGCCGGGCGCATCGCCGACCGCATCGGCCGCATCCGCTGCATGCAGATCGCCGCCGTCCTCTTCGCGGCGAGCGCCGTCGGTTCCGCCCTGCCGTTCGCGGCCTGGGACCTGACGATGTGGCGCTTCATCGGCGGTATCGGCATCGGCATGGCCTCCGTCATCGGCCCGGCCTACATCGCCGAGGTCGCACCGCCCGCGTACCGCGGCCGCCTCGCCTCCTTCCAGCAGGCCGCGATCGTCATCGGCATCGCCGTCTCCCAGCTGGTCAACTACGGCATCCTGAGGCTGGCGGACGACGACCAGCGCGGCCGGCTGATGGGCCTCGAGGCCTGGCAGCTGATGCTCGGCATCATGGTCATCCCGGCCGTCCTCTACGGCCTGCTCTCCTTCGTCATCCCCGAGTCGCCGCGCTTCCTGGTCGAGGTCGGCCGTGAGGCCGAGGCCAAGAAGGTGCTCGGCGAGGTCGAGGGCCACAAGATCGACCTGGACGCGCGCGTCCTCGAGATCAAGGAGGGCATGCGCCGGGAGCACAAGCCCTCGTTCAAGGACCTGCTCGGCAAGGTCGGGTTCCTGCCGATCGTCTGGATCGGCATCGGCCTCTCGGTGTTCCAGCAGCTCGTCGGCATCAACGTGATCTTCTACTACTCGAACCAGCTGTGGCAGTCGATCGGGCATGACCCGAGCAGCTCGTTCCTGTACTCGTTCGAGACGTCGATCGTGAACATCGTCGGTACGGTCATCGCGATGATCTTCGTCGACCGGATCGGCCGCAAGCCGCTTGCCCTGATCGGGTCCGCCGGTATGGCTCTCGCGCTCTTCACCATGGCGTGGGCCTTCTCGTACCGGACCGGTTCCGGTGACACCGTCTCGCTGCCGGACGCGCAGGGTCTGACCGCGATCATCGCCGCCAACCTCTTCGTGCTCTTCTTCGCCCTCTCCTGGGGCGTGGTGGTCTGGGTGCTGCTTGGTGAGATCTTCCCGAACCGGATCCGTGCCGCCGCACTCGGTGTCGCCGCATCCGCACAGTGGCTCGCCAACTTCGCGATCACCAAGACGTTCCCGAGCATGTCCGAGTGGAGCCTGACCGGCTCGTACGTCATCTACGGCGCCTTCGCGGCGCTCTCGATCCCCTTCGTCATGAAGTTCGTCAAGGAGACGAAGGGCAAGACCCTGGAGGAGATGGGCTAATCCCCGCTGCCCCTCCTCTGAGGAAGCTGCCCCGGTTCAAGGACCTATTCCTTGAGCCGGGGCAGTACGTTTTCGCAGAAGTGGTGCAGGCTGCGCCATCCCTCGTCGACCGGCATCCCGCCGGAGAGCGGATGCAGTACGAGATGGGCGGCGCCGCCCTGCACGTACGCCACGCACTCGTCGGGCGTGAGGACGCGGTAGACGCCCTCGGCGCGCAGCTCCTCGACCGTGGTGGCGGCGGACTTCACGGCCGAGCGGATGTCCTTGGACTGCCAGGAGGCGTAGGTGCGGGCCTCGTGCAGGAAGTGCTCGCCATGCTCGGCCCAGGTGCGGTCGGGGTCGTCGGCGATGTGCAGGAGCGGGGTCTCGGCGGCGGGCATCATCGTCCAGCCCTCGGTGCCGTACTCCGCGAGGCGTTCGTTGTAGTACGCCTCAAGGTCCGGCAGATGGGCGCTCGGGAAGAACGGCAGGCCGAGCCGGGCCGCGCGCCTGGCCGCCGCCTGCGAGGAGCCGCCGACCAGGAGCATCGGGTGGGGCTGCGTGTGCGGACGCGGGGTGACGCGCACGGTGCGGCCGCGAAACTCGAAGGGCTCGCCCGTCCACGCCTGCAACAGCGTCTCGAGCAGCTCGTCCTGGAGCTTGCCGCGCCGCTTCCATTCGACGCCGAACGCCGCGTACTCCTCGGGCCGGTAGCCGATCCCCGCCACCGTCACCAGGCGGCCGCCGCTCAGCAGATCGAGTACGGCGATGTCCTCGGCGAGGCGCAGCGGATCGTGCAGCGGGCCGATGATCGCGGAGACGGTGACCGCGATGCGGCGGGTCGCGCCGAACACCGCGCCTGCGAACGTGAACGGCGAGGGCAGCCAGTTGTTGGCGACGCCGTGGTGCTCCTCGGTCTGCACGGTGGAGATGCCCCGGTCATCCGCGTACGCGGCCATCTCCAGGGCGGCTTTGTAGCGTTCGCTCAGCGAGCCGGGTGTGGCCGCGGGATCGACGAGGTTGAAACGGACGACTGTGACGGGCATACGGAACGTCCCCCTTCACCATGGGCGGCGAAGGGGGACGGTAGTTGACGTGGTGTCAGATGAACAGTGTCCGGCGGGAGTTGCTCCGGATCAGGCGGTGACCAGCTCGGTGTCGTCGCCCTTGCCGCCGGAGGTCTCGACGGCCGGGGTGCGCGGAAGGACCGCGTACAGGACGGCCGCGATGATGATCGTGGCCAGCCAGCCCAGGCCGTTGCGGCCGACCCAGGAGGTGGCGAGCGGGCCGCTGAACCAGTCGACCTTCGTGAAGAGCAGGCCCATCACCAGGGCGATCGCCCACGCGGTCATGGCCTGCCAGGCGAAGCCGGCCTTGTACCAGTAGGCGCTGGTGCGCTTGGTGTCCATCAGCGCCTCGCCGTCGTACGTCGTGCGGCGCAGCATGTCGATGCCGAAGACGCCGATCCAGGCGGAGAACGCGACCGCGAGCAGCGTGAGGAAGGAGATGAACGAGCCCATGAAGCTGCTGGCCACGTTCATCAGCAGGTAGCCGAAGATCAGGCTGATGATGGCGTTGATGCTCACGGCCCAGGTGCGCGGGACCTTGATGCCGAGGGTCATGGCGGTGAAGCCCGCGGAGTACATCGACATCGAGTTGATGAGCAGCATGCCGATCAGGGCCATCACCAGGTACGGCACCGCGATCCACGTCGGGAGCAGCTCGCCGAGGAAGGAGACCGGGTCGGCGGCCGACGACAGGGACGGTGTGCTGACCGCCATGACGGCGCCCATCAGGACCATCGGTACGACGACGATGCCGGCGCCACCGATCGCGTTGCCGACGAGTGCCTTGTTGGAGGCCGTGCGCGGCAGGTAGCGGGTGAAGTCCGGTCCGGTGGGGACCCAGCTGATGCCACCGGCGGCGATCACGCCGACGCCCGCGACCATCGCAGCGGTGGAGCCCGCCGACTCGGAGAAGACGTCCGACCACGGGGTGTTGGCGATGAGGTAGATCAGTACGAGGACGCTGAACGCGCCGAAGAGGTACGTCGCCCAGGTGTTGCAGATGTGCAGCACCTTGCGGCCGAGGCCACTGATGACGAACGTACCGGCGACGAAAGCGATCAGCGTGACGACCGTCAGCCAGGTGCTGGACTTCACGCCGAAGCAGATGTCCAGGACGACGATGATCGCGTACGCGCCCGTGACCGCGTTGATCGTCTCCCAGCCCCAGCGGGCGATCCAGATCAGGGAGCCCGGGAAGAGGTTGCCGCGCTGGCCGAAGACCGCGCGCGAGAGCGTCATGCCCGGGGAGCCGCCGCGCTTGCCCGCGATGGAGATCAGCCCGACCATGCCGTAGCTGAGAACGGGGGACACGAGGGCGACGACCAGGGCCTGCCAGAAGTTGAGGCCATTGGTCACGATGAGGCCCGCGCCCATGGTGAGCAGCAGGACGCTGATGTTGGCCGCGACCCAGGTGGGGAACAGCTCGCGGGTGCGGCCCGTGCGCTCGGAGTCGGGGACGGGCTCGAGGCCGCGTGTCTCCAGGGCGCCTTCGTTTTCGGCGGTGGTGCTCATGGGGGTGGTTCCGTGCCTCTCGCTCGGATCGCAACGCTGCGAGCCGTCCGTGGGGGTGATCGCAAGGACTCTACGCGCGTTGATACGGAGAGCTCCATCGTACTTTAGTCCGAGTAGTGCCCTCTATGAGCTTATGTTCTTTGGAGGAAGCTACAGCCTGGGCCCCTGTTGCCCCCATGGCTGATACTGGGTGAGTTATGGAAATCGTCATCCTTGCTGTAGTCATCGCCGTGGTCGTGATCGGCGCGCTCGGCGGGCTCGTGATCGGCAGCCGCAAGAAGAAGCAGCTGCCGCCGCAGGCCCCGTCGACCACGCCCACCATCACCGCCCCTCCCGCCGAACCGCAGGTTGGCGACGAGGCCGAGCCGCCGCGCGACGAACCGCGCCGCACGATCGAGGAGGTGGAACTCCCGGGCGCCGGAGCCGAGGCGCCGGTGATCACCGAGGAGGCCCCCGAGGCCGCCCCGGAGATCGAGACCCCGGAGCCCACCGCAGGTCGCCTGGTCCGCCTGCGCACCAGGCTCTCCCGCTCGCAGAACGCGCTCGGCAAGGGGCTGCTCACGCTCCTCTCCCGCGACAACCTGGACGAGGAGACCTGGGAGGAGATCGAGGACACGCTCCTCACCGCCGACGTCGGCGTCGCCCCCACCCAGGAACTGGTCGAGCGGCTCCGCGAGCGCGTCCGCGTGCTCGGCACCCGCACCCCGGACGAGCTCCGCGCTCTGCTGCGCGAGGAACTCATCGCACTGCTCGGAACGGGTGAAGGCACCGACTTCGACCGCGCCGTGAAGACCGAGTCGGGCCTGGAGACACCGGGCATCGTGATGGTCGTCGGCGTGAACGGCACCGGCAAGACCACCACGACCGGCAAGCTCGCCCGCGTCCTCGTCGCCGACGGCCGCTCGGTCGTCCTCGGCGCGGCGGACACCTTCCGCGCGGCCGCCGCCGACCAGCTGCAGACCTGGGGCGAGCGCGTCGGCGCCCGCACCGTGCGCGGTCCCGAGGGCGGCGACCCCGCGTCGATCGCCTTCGACGCGGTCAAGGAGGGCATCGCGGAGGGCGCCGATGTCGTCCTCATCGACACCGCGGGCCGGCTGCACACCAAGACCGGCCTGATGGACGAGCTCGGCAAGGTCAAGCGCGTCGTCGAGAAGCACGCGCCGCTGGACGAGGTCCTGCTCGTCCTGGACGCCACGACCGGGCAGAACGGCCTGGTGCAGGCGCGGGTCTTCGCCGAGGTCGTCGACATCACCGGCATCGTCCTGACGAAGCTGGATGGCACCGCCAAGGGCGGAATCGTTGTTGCCGTTCAGCGGGAGCTTGGGGTGCCGGTGAAGTTGGTGGGGCTTGGTGAGGGTGCGGACGATCTGGCGCCGTTTGAGCCTGAGGCTTTTGTGGATGCGTTGATCGGCGAGTAGGCGCTCCGCTGGTTGGGCGGTCTACTGCCTGCGGGTGAGTGGGGGCTGGTCGCGCAGTTCCCCGCGCCCCTTACGGGGCGCCTGCGAACCGCCCGTGAAGAAATGCCCCACCCCAGGGTGCAGCCGGGGTGGGGCACTTCCGTGTGCGGGCGGTGACTACGCCGGCGAGCGATGGGCCACGTACGCCAAGGTCCCGAGGACCAGCCGTGCCTGCGGCGGATGCGTTGCCGAGTCCAGGTCCGGCGCGCGCAGCCAGCGGACCGGGCCGAGGCCCGCGTGGTCGGACGGCGGGGCCGTGATGTGGCTGCCGGGGCCCCGGCCGTGCAGGTCGATGTCGGTGTCGTCCCAGCCCATGCGGTAGAGCAGCTGGGGGAGTTCGGCGGCGGCGCCGGGGGCCACGAAGAAGTGCGCGCGGCCGTCCGGGGTCGCCGACACCGGGCCGAGCGGGAGGCCCATGCGCTCCAGGCGGACCAGGGCCCGGCGGCCCGCGGTCTCGGCCACCTCGATCACGTCGAAGGCGCGCCCCACAGGCAGCAGCACGGCGGCGCCGGGGAACTGTGCCCAGGCTTCCGTGACTTCGTCGAGCCGCGCCCCGGCGGGGACCTCGGGCGCGAAGTCCAGGGGGTGGGCGCCGGGCGACGGGCAGTCGGCCGCGCCGCAGGAGCAGCGGCCGTCCAGTGCGCGCGCTCCGGGGACCGCCGCCCATCCCCAGAGTCCGGTGTACTCGGCCACCGCGGTGCAGTCCGACGCGCGGCCGCGCCGCCGTGAACCGGTGCGGGGTTCTCTGGTCCCCCGGATGCCGCCGATCGTGAAGCCCATGCCCCCTCCAACGGGTCGAGCGCAGCGCGGTTACGTGACGGAATCGGATCGTGACCCTCTGTTTTCGGGTGGCACCCGATGGTCAAGGGGTGGTGCGCTCTGTCATTCGCGCCCCTAAGTGCTCCGTTCCGCCCACTGTCGGTCGTCCACTGTCAAGTCAATCGCTTGTAGCGGGCGGGGAGTTCATTCGAAGGGGTGGCGAATGGTGGCGTTTCCGCGATCGCCCTCGCCGGAGGGGTGATCGTAGGATTACTTTCAGTACACAAGCCCTGAGGCTCATGCACTCGTGGGTATGCCGGAGGCAAGTCGGTTTCCTGTTCGATGGGTGACGTTCTCCGGACGGAGGGCCGCATCGCGCGGCATTCTGGTAGGGCTTGGCGTGGACCGTGCAAGTGTCTTGAGGAATGGGGGCGTTCCAGTGGCCGGCAATGGCGGAAGTGGTGCGAACGCTGAGAAGCGCCCAAACGAACTGCTCAACTCCTGGTTCGTGCGCAGCGGCTGGTCGAAGGGCGAGCTCGCGCGCCAAGTGAACCGCAGGGCGCGGCAGTTGGGCGCGCATCACATCTCCACCGACACCTCACGCGTACGCCGCTGGCTGGACGGCGAGAATCCCCGCGAGCCCATTCCCCGCATCCTCTCCGAGCTGTTCTCCGAGCGGTTCGGCTGTGTGGTGGCGGTCGAGGACCTCGGTCTGCGGGCCGCGCACCAGTCGCCCTCCGTGTCCGGCGTCGACCTGCCCTGGACAGGACCCCAGACCGTCGCGCTGATCAGTGAGTTCTCGCGCAGCGACCTGATGCTGGCCCGGCGCGGCTTCCTCGGCACCTCGCTCGCGCTCTCCGCGGGCCCCGCCCTCATCGAGCCCATGCAGCGCTGGCTGGTCCCCGGGCCGACCGCGCCGTCCGGCGACCCCGAGCCGGCCGCGCCGACGCGCAGGCCGGGGCGTCTCTCGAAACCGGAGCTCGATCTGCTTGAGTCCACGACGGTGATGTTCCGCCAGTGGGACGCCCAGTGCGGGGGAGGGCTCCGGCGCAAGGCCGTCGTCGGCCAACTGCACGAGGTGACGGACCTGTTGCAGGAGCCTCAGCCCGATGCCACCGCCAAGCGGCTCTTCAAGGTCGCCGGCGAGCTGGCCGAACTCGCCGGGTGGATGAGCTACGACGTGGGGCTTCAGCCCACCGCCCAGAAGTACTTCGTCCTGGCGCTGCACGCCGCCAAGGAAGCGGGCGAGAAGCCCCTCGGTTCGTACATCCTCTCCAGCATGAGCCGCCAGATGATCCACCTCGGCAGGCCCGACGACGCGCTCGAACTCATCCACCTCGCGCAGTACGGCAGCCGCGACTGCGCGAGCCCGCGCACCCAGGCCATGCTGTATGCGATGGAGGCCCGCGCCTACGCCAGCATGGGCCAGCCCGGCAAGTGCAAGCGGGCCGTGCGGATGGCCGAGGACACCTTCGCCGACGCCGAGGAGTTCGACGAGCCCGAGGCGGACTGGATCCGCTTCTTCTCCGAGGCCGAGCTGAACGGCGAGAACGCCCACTCGTTCCGTGACCTGGCCTATGTCGCGGGCCGCAGCCCCACCTACGCCTCGCTCGCCGAGCCCGTCATGGAGCGTGCCGTCGACCTCTTCGGCAAGGACGCCGAGCACCAGCGTTCGTACGCCCTGAACCTGATCGGCATGGCCACGGTCCACCTGCTCCAGCGCGAGCCCGAGCAGAGCACGGAGCTTGCGGGGCAGGCCCTGGACATCGCCAAGAAGGTCCGCTCCGAGCGGGTCAACACCCGCCTTCGCAAGACTGTGGACACCGCCGTGCGGGACTTCGGGGACGTCGCCGAGGTCGTCCGCCTGACCGAGCGGCTCGCCGTGGACATGCCGGAAACCGCGGAGGCGGTCTGACGGCGCCCGCAAGGCTCCGGCCGCGGCAGGACCATCCCGAACAGCCCGACTCGGCTCCCCCACGCCAGGTCAATCGGATGGCCGTCGCGGCCGGTTCTGTGTGTTGTCGCAGGGTATGAGTCCGCGCCCCGCGCCACCCGGCAGTTCATGGACGCGTAACACGCACGACCTCTTCGTCACCGGTGCGAAACATCGAGGGGCGCCCCACGAAACGGCGCTGCGCCAATCTCGTGGCGCATAACGGCCCACCCCGTACCGCCCTCCCGCACGGGCCGCATACGACGACGAGGAGACGCCGATGCCCCCAGGCATCACGATCGCCGCAGACGAGCTGTCTGCCGCCAACACCGGGTTCATGCTCATCTGTTCCGCCCTGGTGATGCTCATGACACCAGGACTCGCCTTCTTCTACGGAGGCATGGTCCGCGTCAAGAGCACCCTGAACATGCTGATGATGAGCTTCATCAGCCTGGGGATCGTCACCATCCTCTGGGTGCTGTACGGCTTCTCCATCGCGTTCGGCACCGACCACGGCAGCCTCTTCGGCTGGTCGTCCGACTACGTCGGACTGAGCGGCATAGGGCTCAACGAGCTGTGGGACGGCTACACCATCCCCGTGTTCGTCTTCGCGGTCTTCCAGCTGATGTTCGCGATCATCACGCCCGCGCTGATCAGCGGTGCGCTCGCGGACCGCGTGAAGTTCACCGCCTGGGCGCTGTTCGTCGCGCTGTGGGCCACCGTCGTCTACTTCCCGGTCGCGCACTGGGTGTGGGGCACCGGCGGCTGGGCCTTCGAGCTCGGCGTCATCGACTTCGCCGGCGGTACGGCCGTGCACATCAACGCCGGTGCCGCTGCGCTCGGCGTGATCCTCGTCATCGGCAAGCGCGTCGGCTTCAAGAAGGACCCGATGCGGCCGCACAGCCTGCCGCTCGTCATGCTCGGCGCCGGTCTGCTGTGGTTCGGGTGGTTCGGCTTCAACGCCGGATCGTGGCTGGGCAACGACGACGGCGTCGGCGCGATGATGTTCCTGAACACGCAGGTCGCCACCGCCGCGGCCATGCTGGCCTGGCTCGCCTACGAGAAGATCCGGCACGGCGCGTTCACTACGCTGGGCGCGGCATCGGGTGCCGTCGCCGGTCTCGTCGCCATCACCCCGTCCGGCGGCTCCTGCTCGCCGCTCGGCGCGATCGCCATCGGCGCCATCGCCGGTCTGCTCTGCGCCATGGCCGTCGGCCTGAAGTTCAAGTTCGGCTACGACGACTCCCTCGACGTCGTCGGTGTCCACCTCGTCGGTGGTATCGCGGGCTCGCTCCTGGTCGGCTTCTTCGCCACCGGCGGCGTCCAGTCCGACGCCAAGGGCCTCTTCTACGGCGGCGGCCTCGAACAACTGGGCAAGCAGGCCGCGGGTGTCGGCGCCGTCCTCGCGTACTCCCTGATCGCCTCCGCGATCCTCGCCTTCCTGGTCGACAAGACCATCGGGATGCGGGTCAGCGAGGACGAGGAAGTCTCCGGCATCGACCAGGTGCAGCACGCCGAGACCGCGTACGACTTCAGCGGCGCGGGCGGCGGCACCGCCACCCGCAGCGCAGCTGCGCAGGCCCCGGTCCAGGAGGCCGCGAAGGCTGCGACCGACAAGAACAAGAGGGTGGACGCATGAAGCTCATCACCGCGGTCGTCAAGCCGCACCGGCTCGACGAGATCAAGGAAGCCCTCCAGGCCTTCGGAGTCCAGGGTCTGACCGTCACCGAGGCCAGCGGTTACGGCCGCCAGCGCGGTCACACCGAGGTCTACCGCGGCGCGGAGTACACCGTCGATCTCGTACCGAAGATCCGGATCGAGGTCCTCGTGGAGGACGACGACGCCGAACAGCTCGTGGATGTCGTGGTGAAGGCCGCCCGAACCGGCAAGATCGGGGACGGCAAGGTCTGGAGCATCCCGGTCGAGACGGCCGTCCGGGTGCGGACCGGCGAGCGCGGACCCGACGCGCTGTGACGCAAACCGGCCGACTGAGCGGAACTGAGCGGGACTGACAGGAGCTGCTGGGTGACGAGTGTGGACGTACGAACCGAATCGGATTCGGAAGACTCCGGCCCCAGCGGCTACGCGGCGGCCCGGCTGCGCCTCCTCCAAGGAGAGGCGCAGTCCGGGCCGCCGCGCCGTTCGGCCCTCGCCGACCTCACCGACGACTGGCTGACCGGGCTCTTCACGGCCGCGGGCGCGCCGAAGGGGACGTCCCTGGTCGCCGTGGGGGGCTACGGCCGTGGCGAGCTCTCGCCGCGCAGCGATCTCGATCTGCTGCTCCTGCACGACGGCAGCGCGGACGCCGGCGAGGTGGCGTCCCTCGCGGACCGCATCTGGTACCCCGTCTGGGACCTCGGGCTCGCGCTCGATCACTCCGTGCGTACGCCGGTGGAGGCGCGCAAGACCGCAGGCGAGGATCTGAAGGTGCAGCTGGGGCTGCTCGACGCGCGGCACATCGCGGGTGACCTGGGTCTGACGGCCGGCCTTCGCACGGCCGTGCTCGCCGACTGGCGCAACCTCGCGCCCAAGCGGCTGCCGGAGCTGCGCGAGCTGTGCGAGGAACGGGCCGAGCGGCAGGGGGAGTTGAGCTATCTCCTGGAGCCGGACCTGAAGGAGGCCAGGGGTGGCCTGCGCGACGCGACCGCGCTGCGGGCCGTCGCCGCGTCGTGGCTTGCGGACGCACCTCGGGAAGGTCTTGCCGATGCGCGGCGGCGGTTGCTCGACGTGCGGGACGCGCTGCATCTGACCACGGGGCGGGCCACGGACCGGCTCGCCCTGCAGGAACAGGACCAAGTCGCCGCGGAATTGGGCCTGTTGGACGCCGACACCTTGCTGCGGCAGGTGTACGAGGCCGCGCGCACCGTTTCGTACGCCAGTGACGTGACGTGGCGCGAGGTGGGCAGGGTGCTGCGGTCCCGGTCCGTGCGGCCCCGGCTGCGGGCCATGCTCGGGGGCGGCAAGGGGGCGGCGGTGGCCGAGCGGTCGCCGCTGGCCGAGGGGGTCGTCGAGCAGGACGGGGAAGTGGTCCTCGCGCGGGCGGCCCGGCCCGAGCGCGACCCGGTGCTTCCGCTGCGGGCGGCGGCGGCCGCGGCCCAGGCCGGGCTGCCGTTGTCGCTGCACGCGGTGCGCCGGATGGCCGCCGCGGTGCGGCCGCTGCCCACGCCGTGGCCCGCCGAGGCGCGGGAGCAGCTGGTGACGCTCCTCGGCGCGGGGCGGCCGACCGTCGAGGTATGGGAGGCGCTGGAGGCCGAAGGGCTGATCACGCGGCTGCTTCCGGACTGGGAGCGGGTGCGGTGCAGGCCTCAGCGGAACGCCGTGCACACCTGGACCGTCGACCGGCATCTGGTGGAGACCGCCGTGCGGGCCGCCGATCTGACGCGGCGGGTGGGGCGGCCCGACCTGCTCCTTGTCGCGGGGCTTCTGCACGACATCGGCAAGGGGTGGCCGGGGGACCACTCGGTGGCCGGGGAGATCATCGCCCGGGATGTCGCCGCCCGGATCGGGTTCGACCGGGCGGATGTGGCGGTGCTCGCGACGCTGGTGCGGCATCACCTGCTGCTTGTCGAGACGGCCACGCGGCGTGACCTCGATGATCCGGCGACCGTGCGTTCGGTGGCCGATGCGGTGGGGTCGGCGGGGACGCTGGAGCTGCTGCACGCGCTGACCGAGGCGGACGCGCTGGCCACGGGGCCCGCAGCCTGGTCGGCGTGGCGGGGGTCGCTCGTCGCGGACCTGGTGAAGCGGGTCGCGGGGGTCCTTTCGGGGGACGAGCCCGCGGGGTCGTCGGCCGAGGACGCGGCGCCCACGGCCGAGCAGGAGCGGCTTGCGGTGGAGGCGTTCCGTACGGGTGGGCCGGTGCTCGCGCTGCGGGCGCAGACGGAAGGGGCCGCGGGGGAGGCGGGTCCTACGGAGGACCCTGAACCCCTGGGCGTGGAGCTGGTCATCGCGGTGCCGGAACAGGCCGGGGTGCTCTCGGCGGTCGCGGGCGTCCTAGCGATGCACCGGCTCGCGGTGCGCACGGCGGAGTTCCGGGAGGTGGGGCTGCCCACCGGCGACGACTCCGTCCTCCTCCTGAACTGGCGGGTGGCGACGGAGTACGGATCCCTGCCGCAGGCCGCGCGACTGCGGGCGGATCTGGTGCGGGCGCTCGACGGTTCCCTCGACATCGCGGGCCGCCTCGCGGAGCGGGACGCGGCGTACCCGCGCCGCCGGGGGACGGTGGCCCCGCCGCCCCGGGTGACGGTGGCCCCGGCGGCCTCCCGTCTTGCCACGGTCATCGAGGTACGGGCCCAGGACGCCCCGGGCCTCCTGCACCGCATCGGCCGCGCCCTGGAATCGGCGGGGGTCGTGGTCCGCAGCGCCCACGTTTCCACCCTGGGCGCGAACGCGGTGGACGCGTTCTACGTCACCGGCGGCGAGGGGGAGCGGACGCGGGCGCCGCTGACGGGGGAGCGGGCGGCGGGGGTGGCCCGAGCGGTGGAGGAGGCGTTGCGGGGGTAGGGGGCGCCGGGGCCACCTCATGCGGCGGCCCCCTTCCACTTGCCCCGGCGACGGCCCCCCGCTGCGGGGTAATCGGGCGGGTGGGCGGGAAAGGCCTGTTCGTCCGGGAGTCACGGCCCGCGGCCGCCGTCCGGCGCAAAGCCCCCGCCGCGGGCATGCGCGTACCCTCCCGGCGCCCGGAATAGGGGCAAAAGCGTAGACCTGCATGCACGCAGCAGCGCCCGGCGCCCAGCAGATACCCTGGAGGGCGACCTGTCCCCTTCGACCCGAGGATTCGCGACCGCCGTGTTCGATACTCTCTCCGACCGCCTCGCAGCGACATTCAAGAACCTCCGGGGCAAGGGCCGCCTGTCCGAGGCGGACATCGACGCCACGGCCCGCGAGATCCGCATCGCCCTGCTCGAGGCGGATGTCGCGCTGCCCGTCGTCCGTGCCTTCATCAAGCAGGTCAAGGAGCGCGCCGCCGGAACCGAGGTCTCCCAGGCGCTCAACCCCGCCCAGCAGGTCATCAAGATCGTCAATGAGGAGCTCATTGGCATCCTGGGTGGCGAGACGCGACGCCTGCGGTTCGCCAAGAACCCGCCCACGGTGATCATGCTCGCGGGTCTGCAGGGTGCCGGTAAGACCACCCTCGCCGGAAAGCTCGGCCTCTGGCTGAAGAGCCAGGGCCACGCGCCGCTGCTCGTGGCGTGTGACCTCCAGCGCCCGAACGCCGTGAACCAGCTCTCCGTGGTCGCCGAGCGCGCCGGCGTCGGCGTCTACGCGCCTCAGCCGGGCAACGGCGTGGGCGACCCGGTGCAGGTCGCCAAGGACTCCGTGGAGTTCGCCAGGTCCAAGCAGTTCGACGTGGTCATCGTCGACACCGCGGGACGCCTCGGCATCGACCAGGAGCTGATGGAGCAGGCCGCGGACATCCGCGACGCCGTCAGCCCCGACGAGGTCCTCTTCGTCGTCGACGCGATGATCGGCCAGGACGCCGTCAACACGGCGGAGGCCTTCCGCGACGGCGTCGGCTTCGACGGTGTCGTGCTCTCGAAGCTCGACGGTGACGCCCGTGGTGGTGCCGCGCTGTCGATCGCGCAGGTCACGGGTCGCCAGATCATGTTCGCCTCGAACGGCGAGAAGCTGGACGACTTCGACGCGTTCCACCCGGACCGCATGGCGTCCCGCATCCTCGGCATGGGCGACATGCTCACGCTCATCGAGAAGGCCGAGCAGACCTTCTCGCAGCAAGAGGCCGAGAAGATGGCCTCCAAGCTGGCGAGCAGCAAGGGCAAGGACTTCACGCTCGACGACTTCCTGGCCCAGATGGAGCAGGTCAGGAAGATGGGCAGCATCAGCAAGCTGCTCGGCATGATGCCCGGCATGGGGCAGATCAAGGACCAGATCAACAATCTGGATGAGCGGGACGTCGACCGGACCGCCGCGATCATCAAGTCCATGACGCCCGCCGAGCGGCAGGACGCGACGATCATCAACGGCTCGCGTCGGGCCCGTATCGCCAAGGGTTCCGGCGTCGAGGTCAGCGCCGTCAAGAACCTGGTCGAGCGGTTCTTCGAGGCGCGCAAGATGATGTCGCGGATGGCCCAGGGCGGCGGAATGCCGGGCATGCCAGGGATGCCGGGCATGGGTGGCGGCGCCGGCAAGCAGAAGAAGAAGCAGAAGCAGGCCAAGGGCAAGCAGCGCTCCGGCAACCCGATGAAGCGCAAGCAGCAGGAGCTGGAGGACGCGGCCCGCCGCGAGCAGGCGGCTCAGGAGGGCGGCGCCTTCGGTCTCCCCGCGGGACAGCAGGGCAAGGACTTCGAGCTTCCGGACGAGTTCAAGAAGTTCATGGGCTGACGCCTCGTATGTCGTACGCCGCCTGAGGCGCCCCTCTTCGGAGAGGGGCGCCTCAGGCGTTTTCGGAGCGGGTGCCCGGCCCCTGTTTGTGTCGTAACGTCCGGATATGAGCAACCCTGTGCCGCCGCGCCGGGCGCCCGACAAGCCTTGGCGCTCCGAGGGCGCGCCCCCGCCCGAGCCCAAGCCGCCGCCCAAGAAGAAGATGCCGGGCGGGTGGGGCGGGCTCATCCTCACCGCGCTCATCGTCTATCTCATCGCCAACCTCGTCCTCTCCTTCTTCAACGAGGGCGACGAGCCGACGATCTCGTACACGGAGTTCAGCAAGCAGGTCGACTCCGGGAACGTCACAAAGATCTACGCCAAGGGCGATGCGATCCAGGGTCAGCTCAAGAAGGAGCAGGAGAAGCCGGGCGACGAGAAGGGGAAGTACACCAAATTCACCACCCAGCGGCCCGCCTTCGCCGACGACAAGCTCTGGGACGAGCTGACCGAGCACGACGTCACCGTCACCGCCGAGCCCGTCGTCCAGGAGCGCAGCTTCCTTTCGAACCTGCTCATCTCGCTCGCACCGATGCTGCTGCTCGTCGTCCTGTGGATCTTCATCGCGCGGCGCATGCGCTCGGGCATGGGCGGCGCGGGCGGCATGCTCGGGCGGAAGGCGCCGCCGAAGCCTGTGGAGCTCGAGGCCGGCGAGAAGCGCACCACCTTCGACGACGTGGCGGGCATCGACGAGGTCGAGGGCGAGCTCAGCGATGTCGTCGACTTCCTGAAGAACCCCGAGGCCTATCGCACCATGGGCGCGAAGATGCCGCGCGGCGTGCTGCTCGCGGGTCTTCCGGGCACGGGCAAGACGCTCCTCGCGCGGGCCGTGGCCGGTGAGGCAGGGGTGCCCTTCTTCTCGGCGTCCGCCTCGGAGTTCATCGAGATGATCGTGGGCGTCGGCGCATCGCGCGTACGCGAACTCTTCGCCGAGGCCCGGAAGGTAGCGCCGTCCATCATCTTCATCGACGAGATCGACACCATCGGGCGGGCGCGCGGCGGCGGCAGCGGCATGGGCGGTCACGACGAGCGCGAGCAGACGCTGAACCAGATCCTCACCGAGATGGATGGTTTCTCGGGCTCCGAGGGCGTGATCGTCCTCGCGGCCACCAACCGTGCCGACATCCTCGACCCCGCCCTGACCCGGCCGGGCCGCTTCGACCGGGTCGTCACGGTCAGCCCGCCCGACCGCGGCGGCCGCGAGGCCATCCTCAAGATCCACACCCGTGACATCCCGCTGGCGGACGACGCCGACCTCGCTCAAGTCGCCCGTACGACACCGGGGATGACCGGTGCGGAGCTCGCCAACCTCGCCAACGAAGCCGCCCTGCTCGCCGTCAAGCGCAAGCAGAAGAAGGTCACCAATGCCGACCTCTCCGAGGCCTTGGAGAAGGTGCAGCTGGGCGCCGAGCGGCCGCTGGTCATGCCCGACGAGGAGCGGCGGCGCACGGCGTTCCACGAGAGCGGCCACGCGCTCCTCGGCATGCTGCAGCCGGGCGCCGACCCGGTACGGAAGATCACGATCGTGCCCCGGGGACGCGCCCTCGGCGTCACCCTGTCGACCCCGGACGCCGACAAGTACGCGTACACGGAGAAGTATCTGCGCGGCCGCATCGTGGGTGCGCTGGGCGGCATGGCGGCCGAGTACGTCGTCTTCGGTGTCATCACGACGGGCGCCGAGAGCGACCTCGAACAGGTCACCAACATCGCCCGCGGCATGGTCGCCCGCTGGGGCATGAGCGAGCGCGTGGGGCGTCTTTCGGCCCTGCCGAACGACAGCCAGCAGCCCTACGGACTCGCGGCGGCCCCGGGCACCCTCGACGTGATCGACCACGAGATGCGCCGCATCGTCGACGAGTGCTACGAGAGCGCGTGCCGCCAACTCCGGGACCACCGCGACCAATTGGACGCCCTGGCCGAGGCACTGCTCGCGAACGAGACCCTGGAGGAGGCGGCCGCCTACCGGGTCGCCGGCATCACACGGCTCACCAAGGACGCCGACTAGGCCTGCTCGGTGGCGAAGCGGGACTCGAGCTCTCCCCGGAGATGGCCCGGGGGGAGCTTCCTGCCGTACAGGACCAGCAGAAGGTCCTGCGCGGCGCCGGTCAGCGGAGTGCCGCTGCCGTAGCTCCAGTCGAGGTCGTCGGCGCGCAGTTCGACCCCTCCGACGTCCGCCCCGAAGAACTTGGTGCTCTTGGGCGTGACCTTCTTAAGAAGGATGCGTACGCGGTCCAGGGGCACCCTGCGGTCGAGCCCCAGGGCGACCGAGATGTCGAGGCCGTGGACCACGTCGTGCCCCAGAGCCCCCTCGATCCCGGCGGTGGGCGGCTGCCAGGGGTGCTCCGCGTTGTCCCTGAGGAACGCGGCGAGCTGCCGGGTGGAGAAGGCGGCGGCGTCCTTGCGGGCGCAGCGGTCGGTCATCTGGTGCAGGCTGCCGCGCGCCTTGACGAGCTCGGCCAGGGTCCTGGGGAGCGAGTACCGGAAACCCAGCGACATGTGCGCCGCGACCTCCCGCACCCGCCACCCCGCGCACAGGGTCGGCGCGTCCCAGCGCGGTGACGGCAGGTCGTCGAGCAGGTCGGCGAGGTCTCGGCGTTCGGCGGCGATGGCGGTTCTGATGTCCACGCCTCCAGGGTCGCGAGCGTTCCGCCAGAAGTCCAAGAGCTGGATCTTCTCGCGGCTAGCATGCTCAGTTATGGAACTCCGGCAGCTGCAGTACTTCGTGGCCGTGGTCGAGGAGGCCAACTTCACCCGCGCCGCGGCCCGTCTGCATCTGGCCCAGCCGGGGGTGAGCGCCCAGATCCGGCAACTGGAGCGAGAGCTCGGGCAGCCCCTCCTGGACCGCTCGGGACGTGCGGTGACCCTCACGGAGGTGGGGGCGGCCGTTCTGCCCTTCGCGCGGGCCGCGCTCGCCGCCGCCGAGGGGATGCGGCACACCGCGGACGCGTTCACCGGACTGCTGCGCGGCCAGGTCACGGTCGGCCTCGTGTCCGGCGCGGCCACCCACGAGTTCGACGTGGTCTCCGTGCTCGCCGACTTCCACGATGCCCACCCGGATGTCGAGATCGCCCTCACCGAGGACACCTCGGACCGGATGCTCGCCGCGCTGCGCCGCGGGGAACTCGACATCGCCCTGCTCGGCCTGGCGGACGAGGAGCCGCCGCCGGGTGTCTCCCTCCGGCTCGTGATCGACGAACCCCTGGTCGCCGTCGTGCTCCCGGGCGACCCGCTGCTCACCCCCGAGGGCCGTACGACTGTTCCGCTGGCGGAGCTCCGGGACAGGCCGCTGATCAGTCTGCCGCGGGGCACCGGCCTTCGCGGGGTGCTCGACCGCGCCTGCGCGCAGGCCGGCGTGCGGCCCCGCATCGCCTTCGAGGCGGCGGCGCCGCAGGTGCTCGTACAACTCGTCGTCCGCGGTCTTGGCGTGGCCGTGCTCCCGGCGCTGGAGCCCCGTACGGCAGCCGCGTACGGGCTGCGTACCCTGGAGATCACGGAGCCGCGGCCGCGTGGCCGGATCGCGCTCGCCTGGCGCACGGACGGACCGGCGGGCCCTGCGGCCAGGGTCCTCCTCGAGCGGCTCCAGGACGCTCTGGGCTAGGGCGTACGCGCGATCAGGTACCGGAACACATTGGGCATCCACACCGTCCCGTCCCGCCGCTGATGCGGATGCAGCGCCTCCGTCACTTCCTTCTCGACCTGCGCCTGATCGGTCGCGCCCACCGCCGCGTCGAACAGGCCCGTCGACAGCAGGCCGCGGACCGCGCTCTCGGTGTCCGCGTACCCGAAGGGGCACGCGACACGGCCCGAACCATCCGGCCTGAGCCCGGCCCGCTGGGCCACCTCCTCCAGGTCGTCCCGGAGCGCGGGGCGCCAACTCCCCGTACTACGGAGAGGGTCGGCGAGCTTGGTCGCCACCTTCAGTACCGAAGAGGTCGTGCAGCGCTCCGGCGGACCCCAGCCGGCCAGCACCACGGGCGTGCCGTGCCCGGCGAGCGGCGCGGCGGCCTCCAGGAGGGCGGAGAGGCCCTCGGAGTCGCCCGCCATACAGCCGATCGGCTGGAACGCGGTCACCAGGTTGTACGCGGGCACGTCAGGCCCCGACACGTCGGCGGGGCCGCCCTCGACGAGGCGGGTGTCGCCCTGCGGGCGTGTGCCCAAGGCCGCGTCGGGCAGCAGGCGTTCGCGCGCGAGGGCGAGCCGCTCGGGCGCGGACGGGTCGACCCCGGTGACGGCCGCGCCGCGTGAGGCGGCCATCAGGAGGGCGAGTCCGGAGCCGCAGCCGAGGCCGAGGAGCCGGGTTTCGCCGCCCACTTCGAGTCGTTCGTACACCGCTTCATAGAGCGGAACCAGCATCCGTTCCTGGATCTCCGCCCAGTCACGCGCGCGTGCGCACCGGTCCACGCGGGGGGTCGTGCTCGCGCGGGGACGGCGCGGCTGCGCGAGTGTAGGTGTCATCGAAAGCGCCCCAATCCGCCGAGAGTTACTGGAGTGTCGTATTCCAACGGTTCGTCCGCCCCCGTGCAGTGCGCTCGCACTCCCCCCGTATGCCAGAGAACTCCGCATCCGTCGTTGCGTCCAGGGGTTGTGTGGCAATGCTTGCGTGCCACCGTCGTGCGCCCCCTGGAGCCGTAAATTCCGCGCCCTCCGGGAGGCTCCGCCGTACCATGCGCGCCATGGCCAAAGCACCCGTTCTCACGCCCCGGGCGGAAGACTTTCCGCGCTGGTACCAGGATCTGATCAACAAGGCCGAGCTGGCCGACAACGGGCCGGTGCGCGGCACCATGGTGATCCGACCGTACGGCTACGGCCTGTGGGAGCGCATGCAGCAGGACATGGACGCCCGCATCAAGGAGACGGGTACCCAGAACGCGTACTTCCCGCTCTTCATCCCCCAGTCGTACCTGACCCGGGAGGCCCAGCACGTCGAGGGCTTCGCCCCCGAACTGGCCGTCGTCACGCATGGCGGCGGCAAGGAGCTGGAGGAGCCGGTCGTCGTCCGCCCCACCTCCGAGACGATCGTCAACGAGTACTTCTCCAAGTGGGTGCAGAGCTACCGCGACCTGCCGCTCCTGATCAACCAGTGGGCGAACGTGGTCCGTTGGGAGCTGCGGCCCCGGCTCTTCCTGCGCACGTCGGAGTTCCTCTGGCAGGAGGGCCACACCGCCCACGCGACGCAGGAGGAAGCACGCGACTTCGCCGCCCGCATCCACGAGCACGTCTACGGGGACTTCATGCGCGAGGTCCTGGCGATGGACTTCGTCCTGGGCCGCAAGACCGCCCAGGAGCGCTTCGCAGGCGCCATCAACACGCTCACCCTCGAAGGCATGATGGGCGACGGGAAGGCCCTCCAGCTGGGCACGAGCCACGAGCTCGGCCAGAACTTCGCCAAGGCCTTCCACACCCGGTACCTGTCCAAGGAAGGCAAGCAGGAGCTCGTCTGGCAGACCTCCTGGGGCAGTACGACACGGATGGTCGGCGCCCTGGTGATGATGCACGGCGACGACAACGGCCTGCGGGTGCCGCCCCGCCTGGCGCCCGTCCAGGTGGTCGTCCTCGCCATCAAGGGCGACGACGCGGTGCTCGCCAACGTCCGTGAGATCGGCGACCGCCTCAAGGCGGCGGGCATGCGCGTCCAGGTCGACGACCGCACGGACACGCCCTTCGGGCGCCGCGCCGTCGACTGGGAGCTCAAGGGGGTGCCGGTCCGCGTCGAGGTCGGCCCGCGCGACCTGGAGAACGGCACGGCGATGGTGGCCCGCCGCATCGCCGGCGGCAAGGAACCGGTCGCGATCGACGCCCTGACCGCGCTGCTGCCCACCGTCCTCGAAGAGGACCAGAAGCTGCTCCTGGCCCAGGCCCGTGAGCGCCGCGAGTCCCGCACCTCGGACGTCACCACCGTCGACCAGGCCGTGGAGGCCGCTGCCGCCGGAGGCTGGGCCCGCATCCCGTGGGCCGCGCTCGGTCCGCAGGGCGAGGCCGAACTCGCCGAGCACTCCGTCTCCGTACGGTGTCTGGTCGCGGAGGACGGGGCGGTGCCGGACGCCGATGACGCGCCCGGTAACGTCGCTGTCGTGGCCCGCGCCTACTGAGCGCACGCTTCCGGCTCGTACGCCCCCAGGGGCGACAACAGCCCCGGCGTGCGGATCTGTTCTACGCGCCGGGGCGTACGCGCTACTACGTACCAGCTTGTTGTGAGCTGCGAGGCTTCTCCGCAGATCAGCGCACCCGCCCTCGTCCGGACGCATCAATGGCAACTGACGGGTACGTGCAAAATATTTGGGATGCCCCGGAATGGAACCCCTGGGCACCCCGGCTCGTTGTTCACGACGTGAGCACGACACCACCTGTTCTCGCCGCAGAGCTGGCACAGGCGTGGGCCGACATTCAGCGGCACCACCCCGAGCTGCCAGATCTTGCCGCGCCCGAATCCCTGATCGGAGAATCGTCGTCCGCCTGCGGCGCCGAGCTCTCCTTCGAGCGACTGCTCCATGAGGCAGTCCATGGCATCGCCGCGTCACGCGGCGTACGCGACACCTCACGTGCGGGCCGCTATCACAACCGCAGATTCCTCGCGGTCGCCGAGGAGCTGGGCCTCGACCATCCCGAGGAGCCGCACCCGAGCAGCGGCTTCTCGCTGGTCACGCTCAACCCCGAGGCGCGCAAGCGCTACCGCCCGACGATCGAGCGCCTGCAGCGTGCCCTCAAGGCGCACACCGCGGCGACGGCCGCCGACACGGCGCGCAGCTTCCGCGGCCCGGCCGCCCGGCACGGCTCCTCCGGAGGCGGAGTCCGCGTCAAGGCGGTCTGCGACTGCGGGCGCAACGTGCGCGTGGTCCCGTCGGTGCTCGCCCAGGCGCCCATCGTCTGCGGCGGCTGCGGCAAGCCCTTCCGCATCCCGGAAGTGGTCGGCGCCGCCGCCGGCTGACGCGACTGAGCTGGACCGGGACGGCCGACCAGGTTCGGTCGCCCCGGAGGCGTATGGCACAATGGCTAGCTGTACTCGACAGCCGCATAGGAACCCTCTCGCCTCCGGCTGACGCGTCCATCGGGCACCCCGAGTACCGCAACCCCACGTGGCATCTCGTTGTGCCCAACCACGTCAAGACCAGGAGACACCACTCCAGTGGCAGTCAAGATCAAGCTGAAGCGTCTGGGCAAGATCCGTTCGCCTCACTACCGCATCGTCGTCGCCGACTCCCGTACCCGCCGTGACGGCCGGGCCATCGAGGAGATCGGCCTGTACCACCCGGTGCAGAACCCCTCGCGCATCGAGGTCGACTCGGAGCGCGCGCAGTACTGGCTCTCCGTCGGCGCTCAGCCGACCGAGCCGGTCATGGCGATCCTGAAGCTCACCGGTGACTGGCAGAAGCACAAGGGCCTGCCGGCCCCGGCGCCGCTGCTCGTCGCCGAGCCCAAGGACAAGCGCGCCGCGTTCGAGGCCTTCACCAAGGGCCTCGAGGGCGACGACGCCAAGGGTGAGGCCATCACCCAGAAGGCCAAGAAGGCTGACAAGAAGGCGGACGAGGCCGAGAAGGCCACGTCCACCGAGTCGACCGAGGCCTGAGCATGCTCGAGGAGGCTCTCGAGCACCTCGTGAAGGGCATCGTCGACAACCCCGACGACGTGCAGGTCGCCTCGCGCAACCTGCGCCGTGGGCGCGTTCTGGAGGTCCGGGTGCACCCCGATGACCTCGGCAAGGTGATCGGCCGCAACGGCCGCACCGCGCGGGCTCTGCGGACCGTCGTGGGCGCCATCGGCGGCCGCGGTGTCCGCGTCGACCTCGTCGACGTGGACCAGGTTCACTGAACCGCACGCAGCACCGGCACGGGCCGGGGAGGGCTTCTGGGCCTTCCCCGGCCCGTAGTCGTTTGTAGCCGCCGACGGAGGAACGCCGTGGGCACACGACAGGAGAGAGAGCAGTGCAGCTGGTAGTCGCGCGGATCGGCCGCGCCCACGGCATCAAGGGTGAGGTCACCGTCGAGGTGCGCACGGACGAGCCGGAACTGCGGCTCGGGCCCGGCGCCGTCCTCGCCACCGACCCCGCTTCCACGGGGCCGCTGACCATCGAGACCGGCCGGGTGCACAGCGGCCGTCTGCTGCTGCGCTTCGAGGGCGTACGCGACCGCACGGGCGCCGAGGCGCTGCGCAACACGCTGCTGATCGCCGAGGTCGATCCGGAGGAGCTTCCGGAGGACGAGGACGAGTACTACGACCACCAGCTGATGGACCTCGACGTCGTCACCAAGGAAGGGCTCGAGGTCGGCCGGATCACCGAGATCTCGCACCTGCCCTCGCAGGACCTCTTCATCGTCGAGCGGCCCGACGGCAGCGAGGTGATGATCCCCTTCGTGGAGGAGATCGTCACCGAGATCGACCTGGAGGAGCAGCGGGCGATCATCGACCCGCCGCCCGGCTTGATCGACGACCGCGCGGAGATCGCTTCGGCGCGGGACGCCGAGGCCGCCCCGGAGGGCGACGCCTGATGCGGCTCGACGTCGTCACGATCTTCCCCGAGTACCTGGAACCCCTGAACGTCTCCCTCGTCGGCAAGGCACGCGCGCGTGGACAGCTCGACGTGAACGTGCACGACCTCAGGGAGTGGACGTACGACCGGCACAACACGGTCGACGACACCCCCTACGGCGGCGGCCCCGGCATGGTCATGAAGACCGAGCCCTGGGGCGCGGCCCTCGACGACGCGCTCGCCGACGGGTACGAGGCGGGCGCCCACGGCCCCGTCCTGGTCGTCCCCACGCCCAGCGGGCGCCCCTTCACCCAGGAACTGGCCGTCGAGCTCTCCGAGCGGCCCTGGCTGGTCTTCACGCCCGCGCGCTACGAGGGCATCGACCGCCGCGTCATCGACGAGTACGCGACCCGGATGCCCGTCTACGAGGTCTCGATCGGCGACTACGTCCTCGCGGGCGGCGAGGCGGCCGTCCTGGTCGTCACCGAGGCCGTGGCCCGGCTGCTGCCCGGCGTCCTGGGCAACGCCGAGTCCCACCGCGACGACTCCTTCGCCCCCGGCGCCATGGCGAACCTCCTCGAAGGGCCCGTCTACACGAAGCCCCCCGAGTGGCGCGGCCAGGGCATCCCGGACGTGCTGCTCAGCGGCCACCACGGCAAGATCGCGCGCTGGCGCAGGGACGAGGCGCTGCGCCGCACGACCCGCAACAGGCCTGATCTGATCGAGCGTTGCGACCCCGCGGCCTTCGACAAGAAGGACCGCGAAATGCTCAGCATCCTGGGCTGGCGGCCCGGTCCCGACGGCCGATTTGGGCGACACCCCGAGGCCGTGGAAGAATAGGCCGCTGCTGTACGTCCAGCGTGCGCCCCTGCCACAGGGGGAACGACCACAGCTTGCTCCCCGCCCACGCGGGGATGGTCCAGACGCCCGCCCGACGCGATCAGCTATCGAATCCTCATCACGAATATCCCGCTGATGACCTGTGGCATCAGTGAAGAAAGCAGACGATCATGGCTAACCTGCTCGACTCCGTCGACAGCGCTTCGCTGCGCACCGACGTCCCGGCCTTCCGTCCGGGCGACACCGTCAACGTCCACGTGCGCGTCATCGAGGGCAACCGCTCCCGTGTGCAGCAGTTCAAGGGCGTAGTCATCCGTCGCCAGGGTGCCGGCGTGCGCGAGACCTTCACGGTCCGCAAGGTCTCCTTCTCCGTCGGCGTCGAGCGCACCTTCCCGGTGCACACCCCGATCGTCGAGAAGATCGAGCTCGTCACCCGCGGTGACGTGCGTCGCGCGAAGCTGTACTACCTCCGTGACCTGCGCGGCAAGGCCGCGAAGATCAAGGAGAAGCGCGACAGCTGAGCTAGCGCGCTGGTTCACATCGGAGCCGGATAGCATCTGGCTCCGATGGACACCGAAGCACAGCACACGGAGCGCGACCGCTCCTCCCCACCCACCGATTCCCAGGACGCCGAGCGCGTCGGGGAGTCCGCGGGGGCGGAGGAACGGTCGCGCTCCGTTTTTATGTCGTTCGTCGCCCGGCTGCCCGGCGGCAGAGCCACCCTCACGCTGCTGATCTGCACGGTGTTCCTGCTGCTCGTCAGTGCCTTTGTGGTGCAGCCGTTCCAGATCCCCAGCCGCTCGATGGAGCCCGCGTTCCGGGTCGGAGACCGGGTACTCGTCAACAAGTTGGCGTACCGTTTCGGTTCCGAGCCGCAGCGGGGTGACGCTGTCGTCTTCGACGGCAGCGGCTACTTCGGAGATGCCGACTACATCAAGCGGGTCGCAGGAGTGGGGGGAGACCGCGTGGTCTGCTGCGACAAGCGGGGGAGGATCAAGGTGAACGGCGAACCCGTCGACGAGCCGTACCTGTATCCGGGGGACGCCCCCTCCAAGGTGCCCTTCGACGTCGTCGTACCCGAGGACAGTCTGTTCCTTCTCGGGGACCACCGCAGCGACTCCCGTGACTCCCGCGACCACTTGGGGCAGCCCGGTGGCGGAATGATCCCCGTCGACTCCGTCATCGGCAGAGCGGACTGGATCGCCTGGCCCATCGGACGCTGGACCTCCCTGGAGCGTCCCGGCGGCTACGCGCGCGTGCCGGCACCAGGCGGCGCGCATGGGTAACCGCGGACGCACACGCGCCAGCCACCGGGCCGACACCCGGCTGCCCACCGGATCCCGGCCCACCAGCGGCCCCGTACTGCCCGGAAGGGCCGAGCGGCGCAAGCTGGCCAAGAAGGTCAAGCGGCGCAGGCAGCGCTCGGCGATCAAGGAGATACCTCTCCTCATAGGCGTCGCGCTCCTCATAGCCCTGGTCCTGAAGACCTTCCTGGTGCAGGCCTTCGTGATCCCGTCGGGCTCGATGGAGCAGACGATCAAGATCGGCGACCGGGTACTCGTCGACAAGCTCACCCCGTGGTTCGGCGCCAAGCCGGAGCGCGGCGACGTCGTCGTCTTCGAGGACCCCGGGGGCTGGCTCGAGGACGAGAAGGGCAAGAAGAAGGACGACCCCGTAGGCGTCAAGCAGATCAAGGAGGGCCTGACCTTCATCGGTCTGCTGCCCTCCGACAACGAACGGGACCTCATTAAGCGCGTGGTCGGCGTCGGTGGCGACACCGTGAAGTGCTGTGACAAGGACGGCAAGGTCACCGTCAACGGGGTGCCGCTCACCGAGCCGTACATCCACCCCGAGGACAAGGACGAGCCGTCGTCCTTCGAGTTCGAGGTGAAGGTCCCCGAGGGGCGTCTCTTCGTCATGGGAGACCACCGCTCGGACTCGGCGGACTCCCGCTTCCACCGCACAGAGAAGTTCAGCGGCACCGTCTCCGAGGAGAGCGTGGTCGGGCGCGCACTCGTCATCGCCTGGCCCTTCGACCACTGGCGCAAGCTGGAGGAGCCGGAGACATACGCGTCGGTGCCCGACGCGCCTGCGGGATCGGACGTGGCCCTCGGACCGTCGCATAGGGTGGTTCCTGGCGATCGATACGGATTGACCGGACTCCCGACCCCTGCGGAACTCCCGCTCGTTATGGGAGTGGTGGGCCTGCATCGCATATGGGGCAGGCAGCGGCACGGACTGAGGAGTGGATGTGGGGGATGTGGCGGTCGGCACACGGTCCGGACACGGTGGGCCCGAGGAACAGCCAGGGCGATCAGACGAGCCGGAGGTCGAGGCCGCAGCGGACGGCGTGAACCCCGGAAGTGAGACCGCGGGCGACAAGCCCGCACCCGGCGATCCGGCCGGGAAGCCGGCCAAGGGAGCCAAGAAACCCCGCTCCTTCTGGAAGGAGCTGCCGCTCCTCATCGGCATCGCGCTGATCCTGGCGCTGGTGATCAAGACCTTCCTGGTGCAGGCGTTCTCGATCCCCTCGGACTCGATGCAGAACACCCTGCAGCAGGGCGACCGGGTCCTGGTCGACAAGCTGACACCGTGGTTCGGCTCGGAGCCCGAGCGCGGCGAGGTCGTCGTCTTCAGGGACCCCGGTCACTGGCTCGACGGCGAACCGACCCCCGACCCGAACGCGATCCAGCGGGTTCTCGGCTGGGTCGGCCTGATGCCGTCCGCCGACGAGAAGGACCTGATCAAGCGGGTCATCGGGGTCGGCGGCGACACGGTGGAGTGCAAGGGCACAGGGCCGGTGAAGGTCAACGGCAAGGCGCTGAACGAGCCGTACGTCTTCGAGGGCAACACCCCGTGCAGCGTCGACGACCAGGGCGGCCAGTTCAAGGTCACCGTGCCCGCGGGCAAGATCTGGGTCATGGGCGACCACCGGCAGAACTCGCTGGACTCCCGCTACCACCAGAACCAGCCGGGCGGCGGCGCCGTCCCCGTGGACAACGTCGTGGGCCGTGCCATCGTGATCGCCTGGCCGCCCACCCGCTGGGCGACGCTGCCCAAGCCGGACACCTTCGACCAGCCGGGCATCAGCGCCGCGCTGAGCGCCGCACCGGGTGCCCTCGGGCTCGCGGGTGCCGTGCCGGTCGTGCTGTGGCGCAGGCGCCGTCTCACGGCGGCCGCCGCTGGCAGCGCGAGGGTTTCTGGCGGAGGTACCGCCGGGTAGGGTGCCGTCCCAGATCGCTGATCTTCCGTGCTCCTGTTCGTAGGGGCGCGAGGTCGTCTCCGACATGGGGGAGCACTGGGATGAGCAGGACACAACGTACGGACGAGGGCCGCGGGCGGCTCGGCAGCGTGCTGTCGGGACTGGCCGTGGCCCTCGGCTGTGTGCTCTTCCTCGGCGGCTTCGTGTGGGGCGCCGTCGTCTACCAGCCCTACACCGTGCCCACCGGGTCGATGACGCCGACGATCGGCGCGGGTGACCGGGTCCTCGCACAGCGGATCGACGGGAGCGAGGTGCGCCGCGGTGACGTCGTCGTCTTCCGGCAGGCGAGCTGGGGCGACCTGCCGATGGTCAAGCGCGTGGTCGGTGTCGGCGGCGACCGGATCTCCTGCTGCACGGACGGCAAGCTGATGGTCAACGGCAAGCAGGTCGCAGAACCGTATCTCCCGGACGGCAAGGGGGCCGCGGCCACCGGGATCCCCGCCACGACCGTGCCCAAGGGCCATCTCTTCCTGCTCGGCGACGAGCGCAGCGGCTCCCTGGACTCCAGCGTGCACCTGGGCGACTCCAACCGCGGCTCCGTGCCGCGCGGCGCGGTGGAGGGGCGGGTCGACGCGGTGGCCTGGCCGATGGGCAAGTTCGGGATGCTGGAGCGCCCCGACGGCTTCGCGGACATGTCGGGCGGCATCTCCGATCCGGGCCCGCTGCGGCTGATGGTGATCGCCGTGGTGTCCGGTGCGGTCCTCGTCCTGGGCGGCGCCGCATACGGGCCGGTGGCCAAGCGGCTTGGCCGCGGGCGGGCGCGCAGCCGTGGCCGTTCGGAAGAGGCGGCCCATGTCGGCTGAGCGGACGGCGCGGCCGCCGCGCAAGGTCGCCCGGGTCGTGCTGCTTGACCCGCAGGACCGGATCCTGCTGCTGCACGGGCACGAGCCGGGGAATCCGGCCGACGACTGGTGGTTCACGCCCGGCGGCGGTCTGGAGGGCGACGAGACGCATGAACAGGCCGCGCTGCGTGAACTGATGGAAGAGACGGGCATCACCGAGGTCGAGCTCGGCCCCGCCCTGTGGCAGCGGATCTGCTCCTTTCCCTTCGCCGGACGGCGCTGGGACCAGGACGAGCGGTACTTCCTGGCTCGTACGTCACAGACGGCGACCAGGGCCACAGGGTTGACGGAGCTTGAACAGCGGAGTGTGGCCGGAGCGCGTTGGTGGACGTGCCAGGAACTGACCGAGGCACATGAGACGGTGTATCCGACCAGGCTCGCCGAGCTGCTTCGCAGGCTGCTCGACGAGGGTCCTCCGGGCAGGCCCGAGATCCTCGACACGGAAATCGTGTAGGGGCTCAGGGGGCTGACGCACAATAGGGGGACGCAAGGCTGAAGGGGAACATGCCATGAGCGCCGAGGACCTCGAGAAGTACGAGACCGAGATGGAGCTGAAGCTCTACCGGGAGTACCGCGATGTCGTCGGTCTGTTCAAATATGTGATCGAGACCGAACGGCGCTTCTACCTCACCAATGACTACGAGATGCAGGTGCACTCGGTCCAGGGTGAGGTCTTTTTCGAGGTGTCCATGGCGGATGCCTGGGTGTGGGACATGTACAGGCCCGCACGTTTCGTGAAGCAGGTGCGGGTGCTCACGTTCAAGGACGTAAACATCGAGGAGCTCAACAAGAGCGATCTCGAGCTGCCGGGCGGCTGAGGTCGCCCCGCCCCGGGCCCGTGTGACCGGCTCTGACCGGCTCTGGGTTCACCGCATCGAGTGAGCGGGTTATCCACAACGCGTGAGTCGTCCACCAAGATCCACAAGGCTCGGGACCGGGCCTCAATGTGGGTGTCGGAGGTGGTGCCGACATGAACGCACGGGGGGCACTCGGGCGGTACGGCGAAGAACTGGCCGCGCGGCGGCTCGGTGAAGCCGGAATGACGGTTCTGGAGCGCAACTGGCGTGGCGGCAGGACCGGCGAGATCGACATCGTGGCCATGGACGGCGATGCGCTCGTCGTCTGTGAGGTCAAGACGCGCAGGGCGGGCCTGGCGGGCTCGGCGATCTATCAGCATCCGATGGAAGCCGTGGGCCGCGCCAAGGCGGAGCGGCTGCGGCGCCTGGCCGAGCGCTGGATCGAGGAGCGCGGCGGCCCACCGTCGGGCGGAGTCCGGATCGACCTCGTCGGCGTGCTCATCCCGCGGCGTGGCGCCCCTGTCGTGGAGCACGCGCGGGGGGTGGCCTGATGGGATTCGCGCGTACCTGTTCCGTGGCGCTGGTGGGCGTCGAGGGCGTGGTCGTCGAGGTGCAGGCCGATCTGGAGCCCGGCGTCGCGGCGTTCACACTGGTCGGGCTCCCCGACAAGAGCCTGACGGAGAGCAAGGACCGCGTCAGGGCCGCGGTGGTGAACTCGGGGGGTGAGTGGCCCCAGAAGAAGCTCACGGTGGGGCTCAGCCCGGCGTCGGTGCCGAAGGGTGGCAGTGGATTCGACCTGGCCGTGGCCTGTGCCGTGCTCGGGGCCGCGGAGCGGATCGATCCCCGGGTGCTCGCCGACATCGTGATGATCGGCGAGCTGGGGCTCGACGGGCGGGTGCGGCCGGTGCGCGGGGTGCTGCCGGCGGTCCTCGCGGCGGCCGACGCGGGCTATGAGCAGGTCGTCGTCCCGGACTGCACGGCGGCCGAGGCGGCGCTGGTGCCGGGCATCTCGGTGCTCGGGGTGCGCAGCCTGCGGCAGCTCATCGCCGTGCTGACCGATGAGCCGGTGCCGGAGGAGGAGCCGGACGAGCCGGGGCGTCCCGACCCACTGCTCGCCGGGCTCTGCGTGCCCGGAACGGGGGTCGGGACGGGGCTCAGCGGCGGCTTTGAAGACGCCCATGCGCTGGACCTGGCGGACGTGGTCGGCCAGGTGTCGGCACGGACCGCCGTGGAGGTGGCGGCAGCGGGGGCGCACCACCTCTTCCTGCAGGGGCCGCCGGGCGCCGGGAAGACGATGCTCGCCGAGCGGCTGCCTGCGATCCTGCCCCGGCTCACCCGCGAGGAGTCCCTGGAGGTGACCGCCGTCCACTCGGTGGCGGGCATGCTGCCACCGGGCAAGCCGCTGGTGGACATCGCGCCGTACTGCGCGCCGCACCACTCCGCGACGATGCAGTCGCTGGTGGGCGGCGGCAAGGGGATCGCACGGCCGGGGGCGGTGTCGTTGGCTCACCGTGGGGTGCTCTTCCTCGACGAGGCGCCGGAATTCAGCAGCCAGACGCTGGATTCCCTGCGTCAGCCCCTCGAAGCGGGCCATGTGGTGATCGCCCGCAGCGCGGGGGTGGTGCGGCTGCCCGCGAAGTTCCTGATGGTCCTTGCGGCCAACCCTTGTCCGTGCGGCAGGCACACCCTGCTGGGCGACGGCTGCGAATGCCCGGCGGCCGCGGTCCGCCGCTACCAGGCGCGGCTGTCGGGGCCGCTGCTCGACCGGATCGACCTGAAGGTCGAGGTGGAGCCCGTCACGCGATCCGAACTGTCCGGGTACGGCACGCGGGGCGACTCCACACAGACCGTCGCGGACCGGGTGCGCACCGCCAGGGAGAGAGCGGCGGCCCGGCTCGTCGGCACCGGCTGGCGGACGAACAGCGAGGTCCCCGGACACGCGCTGCGGACGCGGTGGCCCGCCGAGCCGGGCGCCCTGGACGCGGCCGAAGTGGACCTGGAGCGCGGCTTCCTGACCGCCCGGGGGCTCGACCGTGTGCTGCGGGTCGCCTGGACCGTCGCGGACCTCGGGGGCCGCGACCGGCCCTGCGCACAGGACGTGGGCCTGGCGCTGCAGCTGCGTACGGGGGTGTCGCGGGGCGTACCGATGGCGATCGGGGCGCTGACATGACGTCCGGATCCGCCTCGGACGAGGAGCGTCTGGCCAGGGCCGCCCTGACCCGGATTCTTGAACCGGGGGACGAGGTGGGTGGGCGGTGGCTGCGGGAGGCCGGGGCCATCGAAGTGGTGCGGCGGCTCGTCGAGGAGGAGGGGGAGGAGCGTCTTGACGGTGTGACACCGGCGCGGTGGGAAGGGCTGCGGGCCCGCGCCGAGCGGGCGAGACCGGCGCGGGACCTGGCGGTGGCACAGGACGCAGGGGTGCGGTTCGTCTGTCCGGGGGAGGCGGAGTGGCCCGTGCAGTTGGACGACCTCGGGGACGCCAGACCGGTCGGGCTCTGGGTGCGGGGGCGGCCCAGCCTGCGGATATGGGCGCTGCGTTCGGTGGCCGTGGTGGGCGCGCGGGCCTGCACGGAGTACGGCGCACACATGGCGGCCGGCCTCGGCGCGGGGCTCGCCGAGCGGGGCTGGGTCGTCGTCTCGGGCGGGGCCTACGGGGTGGACGGTGCGGCGCATCGGGGTGCGCTCGGCGCGGGCGGTGCCACGGTGGCAGTGCTCGCGTGCGGGGTGGACCGGCCCTATCCGCGCGGGCATGCCGAGTTGATCGGGCGGATCGCGGAACAGGGCCTTGTGGTCGGGGAGTTGCCGCCCGGGGATCATCCGACGCCGAGCAGGTTCATTCTCCGGAACCGGGTGATCGCCGCGCTCACCCGGGGCAGCGTCGTCGTCGAGGCGGCGTACCGCAGCGGCGCGCTCGTCACGGCGCGCTGCGCCCAGGAGCTGGGCCGCCACACGATGGGGGTGCCGGGACCCGCCACCAGCGGCCTCTCGGCGGGGGTGCATGAACTCCTGCGCGGCGAGGGTGTTCTGGTGACCGACGCCGCGGAAGTCGTCGAGCTGGTGGGGGACATGGGCGACGTGGCGCCGCAGCGGCGCGGCCCCGTGGTGCCGCGCGATCTGCTCGCCCCGCAGGCCGCGCGCGTCCTGGCCGCGCTGCCCGCCCGGGGGAGCGCGGCGGCGCGGGAGATCGCGCTGGGCGCGGGCACGGCGGTGGACGAGGTTGTCGGTCGGCTGTACGAGTTGCGCTCACTGGGGTTCGTCGAACGACACGGCGATGGTTGGCAGTTGACACGCCAGGCGATTGTGTCGGTCTTCTCGAAGGGAGGGGGATCGTGACGGAACGTGTTCGGCCGTCCGGATGAACCCTCGATGGCCTTGGGAATTCACGCAGTTGGCGCTCCGGGGTCGTCACGCATTGCGATGAGGGGGACTCTCCGGGGCGTCAAGCGGAACGTATCTGCGTACGCGCGATCCCCTACTCTTCGCGCACTGCGACACTCCAGTCACGCTACGCTCACAAGGATTCCGGCGCGGACGGACACTCACAGGCGACCAGACGGACAACCTCATTCACTTCACGCACGTTCACCTCACGGGTCCGAGCGACTCAACCAGTACACGGCAGAACGGCTCAAGGCGACGAATGCCCCAGCACACCTCAGGGTCCGACCGGGCGGCAGTTCCCCCCGCCGCCCGTAGCGGCGAGCGGGAGCGGCCCCCCGCACCCTCGTCGCTGGACGAGCTGTGGCGGTCGTACAAGGAGACGGGGGACGGCCGGCTGCGCGAGCAACTGATCCTGCACTACTCACCCCTGGTGAAGTACGTCGCGGGCCGGGTGAGTGTCGGCCTTCCGCCCAATGTCGAGCAGGCGGACTTCGTCTCGTCCGGGGTGTTCGGGCTCATCGACGCGATCGAGAAGTTCGACATCGAGCGGTCCATCAAGTTCGAGACGTATGCGATCACCCGGATCCGTGGCGCGATGATCGACGAACTCCGGGCGCTGGACTGGATTCCCCGGTCCGTGCGGCAGAAGGCGCGCAATGTCGAGCGGGCCTACGCCACGCTCGAGGCGCAGTTGCGGCGTACGCCGTCGGAGAACGAGGTCGCCCATGAGATGGGGATTGCGCTGGAGGAACTGCACGCGGTTTTCAGCCAGTTGTCGCTGGCGAACGTGGTGGCCCTCGAAGAGCTGCTGCATGTGGGCGGCGAGGGCGGCAACCGGCTGAGCCTGATGGACACGCTCGAGGACACCGCTGCAGACAACCCCGTCGAGGTCGCGGAGGACCGAGAGCTGCGGCGCCTTCTCGCGCGGGCGATCAATACGTTGCCGGAGCGCGAGAAGACCGTCGTCACGCTCTACTACTACGAGGGGCTCACGCTCGCCGAGATCGGCAATGTGCTCGGCGTGACGGAGAGCCGGGTCAGCCAGATCCATACGAAGTCCGTGCTCCAGCTGCGGGCGAAGCTGGCGAGTTTCGGCCGCTGAGCACGCTGAATCGGTCCTGCCGTCGGCTGCGTCGCGCGGGGCGGGCAGCGGGCTCTCCGGGGCGGATGGACTCCCGTGTCGGCGATCGCGTCCGTAGAGTGGACGTGTGCCAAGGATTCGAGCGGCCTCTGTGGCCGAGCACCGGTCGATGCAGCGCGGCGCCCTCCTGGACGCCGCGCGGTCCCTGCTGTCCGAAGGCGGTACGGAGGCGCTGACCTTCCCCGCCCTCGCCGAGCGCACCGGGCTCGCCCGGTCCTCCGTGTACGAGTACTTCCGGTCGCGGGCCGCGGTTGTCGAAGAGCTCTGCGAGGTCGACTTTCCCGTCTGGGCGGCGGAGGTTTCGGCGGCGATGGAGCGGGCGGAGTCGGCCGAGGGCAAGGTCGAGGCGTATGTGCGGAGGCAGCTGGATCTGGTCGGGGACCGGAGGCACCGGGCCGTTGTCGCGATCTCCGCGGCCGAGCTGGACGCCGGGGCGCGGGAGAAGATCCGTGCTGCGCACGGAGGGCTTGTCACGATGATCGGCGAGGCTCTGGCCTCGCTGGGCCATGCGGAGCCTCGCCTTGCGGCGATGCTGCTCCAGGGCGTGGTGGACGCGGCTGTCCGGCGGATCGAGCTGGGGGCCGCGGAGGATCCGTCGGCCATTACCGAGGCGGCCGTTGCCATGGCCCTGCGGGGCGTTCGGGGCTGAGGCCTCGCCGGTCGGCACCCGGCAGCGGGGCGTTGTGCCCACCCTTCCCCAAGCTCTCGGCTCCGCTCGAGCAGGGGAGACCCCACTCCAAGCTCTCGGCTTCGCTCGAGCAGGGGGAGACCCCACTCGCCCTGCGGAACGCCTGCCCACAACGCGTGCGGCCTGGGTGGGGTGTCGGCGTGTGGAACGCCTGCCCGCAACGGGGACGGCCTGGGTGGGATGTCGCCGTGCGGAGCGCCTGCCCGCAACGGGGGCGGCGTCGGCGAAAGTGGCACCCCCGTCACCGGCAACAGCCGTGAAGGAGCCCTGCGCAGTAGCCACGGTGGCAGCAGCGTCAGTGGGTTCAGGTAGGTCTTCCCTCTGCGCAGCCCCCAGTGAAGGCAACTTGGTCGGCAGTGGCCGGTGGGGAGTTCCAGGGTGCCCAGAGGGGCGCCCATGGCGATGGAGTCGCCCTTCCTGACCTCTGCCCGCACGGGTTCATAGGTCGTACGCAGTGGTGGATCGCCCGTGCCGGTCAGGTCCACCGAGATCACGCCACGGCCCGCCACCCGCCCGGCGAAGGCCACCGTTCCGGGGGCGGCCGCGTGGACCGGTGCGCCCGGGGGTGCGGCGAGGTCCACGCCCCGGTGGCCACGGCCGTACGCGGTCGCCGGGGGCTCCCAGCCCCGTACGATCAAAGGTCGCACTCCCACGGGCCAGGTGCCGCCCACCCTCGGCACCGGCTCCCGGGCCGCAGCAGGGAGCACCGCCGCCGTGATCAGTACCACCACCAGCGCCGCCAGGCGCATCTCTCGTCGCATGTGAGACATACGAGAACCGTCCCGCGCCGGGCCCCTCCGCAGGGATCTTGGACCGGATCTGTGGACGACCAGCCGGTTGTGGACAGCGGCGTCACCCGCTACCTCGCGGGTCCCGTACACTTCTTGTGGCGATCCGGGTCACCGGGTCGACTTCGCACGCCCCGACACCAGGCCATGAAAAGCCAGGTGCCAGCGCCTCTCGGTCCTTTGCGGCACGGCGCATCGCGGGCGTCAGGCGCGACCGCCGTCCGGCGGACGCGGCACAACCGAGAACACCAAGGAGTACGGCCATGGCCGTCGTCACGATGCGGGAGCTGCTGGAAAGCGGCGTCCACTTCGGTCACCAGACCCGTCGTTGGAACCCGAAGATGAAGCGCTTCATCTTCACGGAGCGCAACGGCATCTACATCATCGACCTGCTCCAGTCGCTGTCGTACATCGACCGCGCCTACGAGTTCGTCAAGGAGACCGTCGCCCACGGCGGCACGGTCATGTTCGTCGGCACGAAGAAGCAGGCGCAGGAGGCCATCGCAGAGCAGGCCACCCGCGTCGGCATGCCCTACGTCAACCAGCGCTGGCTGGGCGGCATGCTCACCAACTTCTCGACCGTCTACAAGCGCCTGCAGCGCCTGAAGGAGCTCGAGCAGATCGACTTCGAGGATGTGGCCGCGTCCGGCCTCACCAAGAAGGAGCTGCTCGTCCTCTCCCGCGAGAAGGCCAAGCTGGAGAAGACCCTCGGCGGTATCCGCGAGATGTCCAAGGTGCCCAGCGCCGTCTGGATCGTGGACACCAAGAAGGAGCACATCGCTGTCGGCGAGGCCCGGAAGCTCAACATCCCGGTCGTCGCGATCCTCGACACGAACTGTGACCCCGACGAGGTCGACTACAAGATCCCGGGCAACGACGACGCGATCCGCTCCGTCACGCTGCTCACCCGCGTGATCGCCGACGCCGTCGCCGAGGGCCTCATCGCCCGTTCCGGTGTCGCCACCGGTGACTCGAAGCCGGGCGAGAAGGCCCAGGGCGAGCCGCTCGCCGAGTGGGAGCGCGACCTGCTCGAGGGTGACAAGAAGGACGAGAAGGCCGCCGAGGCCGAGGTCCAGACCTCTGCCGAGACGGAGAAGGTCGCCGACGCCGAGCAGGCCGAGGCCCCCGTCGCCGAGGCGGCCGCCGAGGCCCCGGCCGCGGACGCCGAGCAGGCCTGACCTTCACAGGTTCGGTAGTTGACGGCGGGGGCCGGTCCGGCCCCCGCCGTTCACCCGTAGATCTTTCAGACTTCGAGAGAGAATTTCAGGATCATGGCGAACTACACCGCCGCTGACGTCAAGAAGCTCCGCGAGCTCACGGGCGCCGGCATGATGGACTGCAAGAAGGCGCTCGACGAGGCCGACGGCAGCGTCGACAAGGCCGTCGAAGCCCTGCGCATCAAGGGCCAGAAGGGCGTCGCCAAGCGCGAGGGCCGCTCCGCCGAGAACGGCGCCGTCGTCTCCCTCATCGCCGACGACAACACCTCCGGCGTCATCGTCGAGCTGAAGTGCGAGACGGACTTCGTCGCCAAGGGCGAGAAGTTCCAGGCCGTCGCGAACTCGCTGGCCGCGCACATCGCCAAGACGTCCCCCGCCGACATCGAGGCGCTGCTCGCGTCCGAGATCGAGGCCGGCAAGACCGTCCAGGCGTACGTCGACGAGGCCAACGCCAACCTCGGCGAGAAGATCGTCCTGGACCGCTTCGCGCAGTTCTCGGGCGCCTTCGTCACCGCGTACATGCACCGCACCATGCCCGACCTGCCCCCGCAGATCGGTGTCCTGGTCGAGCTGGACAAGGCCGACGCCGACCTGGCCAAGGGCATCGCCCAGCACATCGCCGCCTTCGCGCCGAAGTACCTCTCCCGCGAGGACGTCCCGGCCGAGGTCGTCGAGTCCGAGCGCCGCGTCGCCGAGGAGACCACCCGCGCCGAGGGCAAGCCCGAGGCCGCGCTGCCCAAGATCGTCGAGGGTCGCGTCAACGGCTTCTTCAAGGAGGCCACCCTCCTCGGTCAGCCGTACGCGCTCGACAACAAGAAGTCCGTTCAGAAGGTTCTGGACGAGGCCGGTGTCACCCTGAAGCGCTTCTCGCGCATCAAGGTCGGCATCTGAGTCCGTACCGCGATCGACGGTAGACCCCGCTAGGGTCGACAGCGGTCGCCCGCGTACCGCACGCAGTACGCGACGTACGACCGCAGATCTGACGAGGAGGCCATTGCCGAGCATGGGATGCGAACAACACCCCACCGGCAGTGGCCTTCTTCGTATGTGCGCCGAGCAAAAAGAAGCGAGAACTCCATGACCACCAAGGCCGACACAAAGAGTGACGACGGCAAAGTCGCCGGTCGTTTCCTGCTGAAGCTCTCCGGCGAGGCATTCGCCGGCGGGGGCGGCCTTGGCGTCGACCCCGATGTCGTGCACGCGATCGCCAAGGAGATCGCGGCCGTCGTACGTGACGGAGCCCAGATCGCGGCCGTCATCGGCGGCGGCAACTTCTTCCGCGGCGCCGAGCTGCAGCAGCGCGGCATGGACCGGGCCCGCTCCGACTACATGGGCATGCTCGGCACGGTCATGAACTGCCTTGCCCTACAGGACTTCCTGGAGAAGGAAGGCATCGACTGCCGCGTGCAGACCGCCATCACGATGGGGCAGGTCGCGGAGCCGTACATCCCGCTGCGCGCCGTAAGGCACCTGGAGAAGGGCCGTGTCGTCATCTTCGGCGCCGGCATGGGTATGCCGTACTTCTCCACCGACACCACGGCCGCGCAGCGCGCCCTGGAGATCGACGCCGAGGCCCTGCTCATGGGCAAGAACGGCGTCGACGGGGTCTACGACTCCGACCCGAAGACCAACCCCGACGCGGTGAAGTACGACGCGCTCGGCTACGGCGAGGTCATCACCCGCGACCTGAAGGTCGCCGACATGACCGCGATCACGCTGTGCCGGGACAACAAGCTGCCCATCCTCGTCTTCGAGTTGCTCTCCGCAGGCAATATCGCCCGTGCCGTCAAGGGTGAGAAGATCGGCACACTCGTGGGTGACCACGGCACCCGGGTCTGACCCAGGCACGTCCCCCGAGGGATGGACAAAGCCCTGCCGGTCGGACACGGTGCAGGGAAAGAGACGCGACGCAGCCGACGCCCCATGGACTCCCCCTACTTCACCGTGTGGGGGCGCCCCCAGCCCACTCACAAACGCAGGAGCAAGTGGTGATCGAAGAGACCCTCCTCGAGGCCGAGGAGAAGATGGAGAAGGCCGTCGTGGTCGCCAAGGAGGACTTCGCCGCGATTCGCACAGGCCGTGCGCACCCGGCGATGTTCAACAAGATCGTGGCCGACTACTACGGCGCCCTGACGCCGATCAATCAGCTGGCCTCGTTCTCGGTGCCCGAGCCGCGGATGGCCGTGGTGACCCCGTTCGACAAGAGCGCGCTGCGCAACATCGAGCAGGCGATCCGCGACTCCGACCTCGGCGTCAACCCGAGCAATGACGGCAACATCATCCGGGTGACCTTCCCGGAGCTGACGCAGGACCGCCGCAAGGAGTACATCAAGGTCGCCAAGACCAAGGCCGAGGACTCCAAGATCTCGATCCGCTCCATCCGCCGCAAGGCCAAGGAAGCGATCGACAAGGCGATCAAGGACGGCGACATCGGCGAGGACGAGGGCCGTCGCGCGGAGAAGGAGCTCGACGACACCACCGCGAAGTACGTCGCCCAGGTGGACGAGCTGCTCAAGCACAAGGAAGCCGAGCTGCTCGAGGTCTGAGTGCTCGGGTCTGAGGACTGAGGAATCCGATCCGTGAACGAGTCTTCCTGGGGGGCGCCTCCCAGAGCCGGGTACTGGGGGCCGCCCGACCAGGGCCCTGCTCAAGGGGCTGCCCCGGCAGGTCCCGCGTACGATGCGCATGACGCCCTGTATCCAGCAGAGACGCAGCCCATGCCCATCGTGCCCGACGTGCCTGATGTACCCCAGGAGCCCATGCCCAACGCACCACAGCCCGCCCCCGAAGCGCCTCGTGCGCCTCAGGCGCAGCAGAAGAAGAGCGCGGGCCGTGACCTAGGGGCGGCCATAGGAGTCGGTGTGGGGCTCGGCGCGGTGATCGTCGCGTCGCTCTTCATCGTGAAGGCCGTGTTCATCGGGGTCATAGCGGTCGCCGTGGTGGTCGGCCTCTGGGAGCTCACCTCGCGGCTCGAGGAGCGCAAGGGCATCAAGGCGCCGCTCGTGCCGCTCGCGGTGGGCGGCGCTGCGATGGTCGTCGCCGGATACGTCCGCGGGGCCGAGGGCGCCTGGGTCGCGATGGCGCTCACCGCGCTCGCGGTGCTCGTCTGGCGGATGACCGAACCGCCCGAGGGCTATCTGAAGGACGTCACCGCGGGCGTCTTCGCCGCGTTCTACGTCCCGTTCCTCGCCACGTTCGTGGCGCTGATGCTCACCGCGGACGACGGCCCGCAGCGGGTACTCACGTTCCTGCTCCTGACCGTGGTCAGCGACACCGGGGCGTACGCGATCGGCTGGCGCTTCGGCAAGCACAAGCTGGCGCCGCGCATCAGCCCCGGCAAGACCCGCGAGGGCCTGGTCGGCGCCGTGACGTTCGCGATGGCGGCCGGCGCGCTGTGCATGGAGTTCCTGATCGACGGCGGCACTTGGTGGCAGGGGCTGCTCATCGGCTTCGCGGTCGCCGCGAGCGCGACGCTCGGCGACCTGGGCGAGTCGATGATCAAGCGGGACCTCGGGATCAAGGACATGGGCACGCTGCTCCCGGGCCACGGCGGCATCATGGACCGCCTCGACTCCCTGCTGCCGACGGCTCCGGTCGTCTGGCTGATGCTCGTCATCTTTGTGGGGTCCGGCTGACCCGCGTCCGTGTACGAAAGGGGGCTCGCTGTCCGGTGGACGGCGGGCCCCTTTTTCGTATGCCGCCTACTTCAGCTTGTGGCACGCCTTCTGCGAGAGGTTCCCGGTCTGGGCGTTGGCCGGTGCCGCGGTCGAGTGATCGATGGCAGGATCATGACAGTGGTTCTTGGAGGAGGCGATGGTGAGCGGAACCGGGGCGCGGTTACTCTCGGGCGCCGTGATCGTGACCTGCGCGGCGCTCCTCGGCCCCAGTGCACCCAACGGTGCCCACACGGCCAAGCCGCTGCCGGCCGGCGCCCCCGAAGAGGTCGTGCCGAACCGGGTCATGACGTGGAACATCTGCAATCCCTGCAACGGAAGCGGGCAGAACGTCGGCCGGGCGGCGGAGATCGCCACGTACGCGCCGCAGGTCGTCGGCCTGCAGGAAGCGTGCGTGCGGGACGTCGAGAGGATCCGGGATCACCTGCAGTACCAGTACGGGCTGGTCTACCACGTCGAGTACGGGTCGGTGCTGCGCGACTGGGGCCGCTGCGGGGGACTGCCGTGGAGCCCGGGGGGCTTTGGCCAGGCGGTCCTCTCGGCGGCACCGATGACGGACCGTGCGAGCGTGGAATACCCCGACGGCGGCTCCGAGGATCGCGGGTACATGGCCGTGACCACCCTCGTGGACGGCCGGCCCGTCCGGGTCTTCAACACGCACCTGGCCCATCGACACCAGGAAGCGGTCCGGGCGGAACAGGTCGGCGTACTCGCGAAGGAGGTCGCCCGGCACGACCGCTCGATCGTTCTTGGCGACTTCAACGCGGTGCCGGATGCCCCCGAGCTCACCGGGATGTGGGGCCTGGCCACGGACGTGGACCCCGAGTGCGGTCCCTCGGCCACCGGCATCTGCGAGACGACCACCGATTGGCACACCAAGTTCGACTACATCTTTCTGCGGGGCTTCGACCGGCTCGAGCACGGTGTGCGTCCCTCCCACTACTCGGACCACAGCCTGCTGCACGCCGACGTGGGACCAAAGCAGCCCGGGCGGCTCAGCCACCCCGGCTCACGAGTGGTCTTCAGGCCCGATGTCAAGGAACTGCGGGCCGACACCCCGCCCCGCCACCCGAATGGATCTCTAATCTTTGCGGCGAACGGTATGCCCGGCAATCGTACTTAGAGAGATCAACCGCTCTCTCAACTGGAGGAAAAATGCGCATCCGTCTTTCCGTCACCGCTCTCGGCCTGGCCGCGCTCGCTCTGCTGGGCTCGGCAGCCACCGCCACCGCGGCGGCCGGCACGACCGCAGCCGGCCAGAGCCAGCTGGCACCGATCGGTGATGACAACGGAAACGGGTCCGTGGACTTTTCGGTCGGCGACATGAACGACAACCACTCCTGAGCGCCTGAAGCCCGTCGCCTCGCCCCGACCGAGAAGTCGGGGCGAGGCGACGGGCTTGTGGTGTCACGCTTGTGGCGTCACGGTGACACAACGTCATGACGACACCGAAGCGGGGTCATCCCCGGCCCGCCCGCAGGTGTTCACGTAGGGCCCGGTGCATCGTCGCCAACGACGGCAACCGCCCCAGCACAGCAGGGCTTTGGTCCCGGGTCAGCTGGCGGTGCCACTCCGCGACATTCCCACCCAGCTGTTCGAGACGGGCCCACCACTCATCCGTGAACACGAACCCGCCTTGCCGCGCAACAGGTTCGGTGCGCCCCGACTGGCCGGCCACCGCCAGCCAGCGCCACACCGTCCGCTGTGACACCACAAGCCCGTCGCCTCGCCCCGACTTCTCGGTCGGGGCGAGGCGACGGGGGTAAGGGGGGCAGGAGTGGGTGTGGGTGATGTGGGCGC